>JBIKYV010000174.1:0-7524 GCA_044355075.1 Prosthecobacter sp. | reverse complement strand
ATGCTCCGGACTCACCGTCACACGATCCGGCGTCTTCGCCGACAGCGAGGCGATGGAAGTGTCCATCTGTTTCTCAAACACATCCGCCACCGCCACCAGCCGTGCATTGTAATCCGCCTGAAGCGCCTGCGATGCCGCCCCCGTGCCACGACCACCGCAACCGATCAGGCCGATGCGCAGTGTTTCATTCGAGTCCGCCTTCTGCTGCGCCAGCAGCGTGGTGGCCGCCGTGATGATGGCCGGGGCAACGAACGAAGCACTGCCAGTGCGGAGAAAATGACGACGAGAAAGAGTGGGTAAGGGGCTGTCCATAGACAGAGACATACATCCGCCGCCAACGCTTTTGAGGTTCGTAATTTGCAAATTTTCCTAACGCGCATTCGTTCCAGCCTAATGGCCAAGAAATCCACACCAATCGAATCACCCGCACGACGCTACTTCAAGGAAGTGCGCTTCCGCCAGATCCGTGCCCTTGTGGAACTCGCACGCCAGGGCAGCTTTGCCTCTGCCGCTGCCTCACTCGGTCTCGCGGTGCCATCCGTGTGGCAGCAGGTCCGAGCGTTGGAGGATGAATACGGCGTGCAACTCGTCGTCGCCCGTGGTGCGCAGTTGTCCTTCACCGAGGACGGTCAAACGCTCGTCGATATGGCAGCACCGCTCGTCGAGGGCTTTGATTCGCTGCGCGAGGTGTTTGCCGACCGCCACCGCACGACGCCGCGCACGCTCACCATTGTCGCTCCAGCGCCGATGTTCTCGGGTCCGCTTCGGTCGTCAGTGATCCACTACCGCAAGAAGCATCCCGAAGTGCGCGTGAGATTAATCGACCGCCCCTCCTACACCGCTCGCGAGATGATGGAGTCCGACGAGGCGGATGTCGCCATCATGGGCATCGCTAGCGGAGATGATCCACTGCCGCAGATGCAGCTCACCCAACTGACACGCTATCCTTTCCACATCATCTATCCCGAAGGCCACCCATTGGCGGATAAGCAGCGGCTCACACTGACCGAGCTGGTCAAGCACCCACTCGTGCTCAGTGGCCATGCCTCCTGCTCGCATCGGCAGATTCGTCATGCATTCACTCAAGCCGGACTTTTAGAAAAGCTAAACGTGGCCATGACTGCCACCAATTCTGGCCTACTTCTCAGCTATGTCTCCGCAGGGCTAGGTGTCTGCATTGGAACCAATGCTTCCCCCACGAAACTGCCCCGCCCACTCGCTGGCGAGCCTGCTCTTCTCATGCGAGATGCTACCCATCTCTTTGGTCACGAAGAAGTCGTCTTTGTGCAACGCAAAGGCCGCTTCGAGCCATCGCATGTGCAAGTCTTTCGGAAAATGGTGATGAAGGCGATGAGTGAAATCTAGCGTCACAAGTTCGTCAAAGCCCCACCAGCCTTCAATGGCAGATCATCGCGTCGAATTGACAAGGAGTCTACGTTGAGTCGGCCATGCGGTGATATAATAGGGTCAGATTGATCAAGCCACCTTTGATCCTGTAAATGGTTTTTGAGTTGATATCGCTCTCACCAGCCAACGTAGCTTGGGTCAATCACTTCCCACCCACCCTCGCCTTGAGCCGCGCCTGCCAGTCCTTGTGCTTCTTCTTGAACGCCTGGAACTCGCGATACTCGTCGGGTGAGATGCGGCCGTCTTGGTCCTCATCGATGGCGTCGAAGACCCATTCGTAGCCGCGTTTGTCTTGGTTCCATTCGTCGCGCGAGTTCCAGCCGGCGGCGCTGGTTTCGTTGAGTTCGAGGATCTGGCCGGCATCGAGCAGGGCGCGGCGGAAGCGCGGGAAGTCGATGGCTTGCACGGCGACGTTTTCTTGGATCGCATGCGCGGCGGCGATGCCAGCGGAGAGGCCGAGCGTGATCCACACGGGCTCCATGCGGATGCAGGTCATCGCGATGTGGCTGGCGGAGCAGCACACGGGCACGAGCAGGTTCTCGCACTCGCTCTGCTTGGGACGGATGGCGCGATACGGCAGACGATGAATGCCGCTGTGCGCCGGGTTGGCCTTCATGATGCTGAACTCGCCGCCGCTGAGCGCGATGCCGCCCTCGTGCGCGATGGTGGCATAGGGCCAGTCATCGACGCCGTAGCTGCCGAGGCCGACAGAGTCCTCGGGGCTGGCCGCGCCTTCGAGATCCTTTTGCGTGACGACGTAGTCCGACTTCATGCGCCGCGCCTCGCGCACATAAAGCTGATGCGGCCAGCCATTGGTCTCATCAAAGATGCCGCGCTGAAAGCCGATGGACTCCGCTCGCTCGCGCAGGTCGGGTGGTGCGGAGGGATCGGTGCGCAGGAAGTGATACATGCCGCGCACGAAGTTCATCTGATCCCGCCAGATGCGCGAACGCGTGGCCCAGTCGCCATCGGGATAGGCGGCGTTCTCACCGGCCATCGACTGCGCCCAAAGCGCACGGCTGGAATTGCCGCTGAAGATGCCCCAGCCGTTGTTTTCCGAGTATTCGCCGAGCACATGCATTTTCCGCCCCGCTCGCATGTCCACACCCTTCTGAAAACCGCGGCGGAAGATCTCATAACGGCGCGGATCGTAGTCGTCGGGTTTCTCGATGCGGATGGGGTCCTTGCGCGTGAGCACCCAACGAAAGGCATACATCATCGTCAGCTTGTCCGCGCTGCCGAGCGGGCCGATTTGAATGTCCTGCACGAATGGCAACAGGCCGCTCTTCGGATCGCCGGGCTTCACATACGGGTCGATGTCGTAGCGCATCAAAATCGGCCGCACACCGCCGAGCGACTCGCCATACTCCTCGCGCGACTCGCGGCCCCAGGTGTAGCTCACGCCGGACTTTGCCATCAGATCGGCCTCATACGAGCAATCAACGAACATCCGCGCCGCGACGGTCTTCGCGTTCTTCGTCAAAGGCTGCTCGATGGGGCAGCCGAGCTTGTCCGGCGGCGCGTGATCGAGCGTGATGCTGCGAAGGCGTGCACCTTCCTTCGTCACGCTGGCGAGCCGATGCTCATAAATCACCGGGATGCCACGCTGGGCGAGTTCGCGTTTGTAAAGCTCACGCATCGCCACGTCGTCCTTATCAATGAGGAGCTTGAGCGCCATCTTGCCCACCGAGCGCTTGTAGCCCCAATCAATCGCATTCAACCCACCGCCGCTCATGCCGCCCAACCACCGCGAAGGTTCCACGATGATCACCTTGGCCCCTGCATCGGCGGCCCCGAGAGCCGCCGCGATGCCACTGGCCGTCGCGCCATAGATGCAGACATCGGCTTCGACGGCATCAGCAGCGAGCAGGCGCGGATCAAAGGCACACGCGGCGAGTGTGGCGGTGGTCGTTTGGAGGAAATGACGGCGGGTGGAGGGCATGTTAACGGTTCTGTTTGGATTGCAGCCGCACGATCTCCGCACCGGCCAGCAGGTAGCTGCCGAAGCCGTGCAGATCGCCCTGAAGGCGCGGGCGGTTGAGGTAATACTTCAAGTCACCGGTGTCGGTCGAGCCGCATACATCGAGCAGATCGCCTTCGGGCGTGACTTTGCTTTGCAGGCTCTTCCAGGCCTTCAGCGCCGTTTCGGCAAAGGAGGCATCGAGCCAGCCTTCGTTCACGCCGCGGGCCATGCCATAGGTGATCATGCCAGTGGCGGAGGTTTCGAGCCAGGAGTCGGGATGATCGAGCACCTGGTGCCAGCCGCCCTCGGGATCAGCGCAGGCCAGCAGGCCGTTCATGTGCCTCACAAAGACCGCGAGCACTTCCGCACGGCGCGGATGATCCTTCGGCAGCGTGGCGATCAGCTCCACATGCGCGAGCACTGTCCAGCCATTGCCGCGCCCCCAAAACTCACCGGCGGGCTTTTGCGTCTTCACATCCCACAGATGCCGCAGCAGATGCTTCTCCGAGTCGAGCAGCCGCGCATGCGTGCCGAGCACCTGGGCGATGGCCTCATCAAAACGACCTTCTCGCACGAAAAACGGCACGGTCATGAACGGATCATCCGTCATCGCGCCTTTGCCCTTTCGATGCAGCAGACCGTCATCGAAGCGCGGGCACTCGGCGACGAACTGCCTCATGCGTTTCAGGAACGGATCGTATTTCGCATCCTTCGTCGCTTGCGAACGCTCCAGCACGAGCGGAGCCAAGCCCGTGTGCCAAAGCGCGCTGAGGTCGAAGTAGAAACCAATCGGCGAAAGCTTCCCATCGCCCACAGGGGCTGCCTTCATGTGGGCATCGTGCTGCCGCTTGAAGTAACCCATGTGCTGGAAGATGAAGTCGAGGTTCCGCTCTCCGTAGCCGCGATACTTCGGTTCATCGAGCGACTCCGCCACGCGCCTCATGCCGTCCGCGAGCAGCCACGTCTGGTAAAACCACGCGTTAAACTTGCTCTCGATGCTGATCTCCGGCTTCGGCGCGAGGTTTGTGCTGTCTTCAAAGGTTTGCCCATTGCTCCGATCCATCAGCCGCCGCGTCGTTTCCTTCATCACATGATCCGCCACAAGTCGAAGCGGAGTCGCGGCATCGCGTTGATCAGGAGAAGCATTCGAAAGCCATGCAAACCCGCCAAGGCATGCAAGGAGCAAGCAAAAGCTTCGTGAAAGAAGAATCATAAGAAGAAAAACGATCAAAGGTAGAAAGCTTTCTCGTAAATCCGACATGCGCTTGGCGGCATGAGTTTCTTCAAGAAAAGCATTGGAAACAGGCTGCGTTTGTATGGTCGAACTGCCTTTCCTCATGATCTATAGATTTGCGCTCCTGCTTGCCTGTTCCCCGATTTTACACGCACTTGATTCACTCATTCCCAGCGAGATCACAACGCCATTTCCAACGCTGAATCATCTTGCCATCGAATGGCAGTTCAAAGGTGATGATGATCTCGATGCCAGCTGCGAAGTAAAGTATCGAAAAGAGGGTGAAGCTTTCTGGCTTGATGGGCTGCCGCTGCGGCGTGTGCCCGCAGGACAGAGCCAACAGACCTCGCCAATCTTCACCTGGACAAAGCGGCTTAGCGGCAGCGTCTTCGATTTGCAGCCAGGAACGAGCTATGAGATCGAATTGAAACTGCATGACCCGGATGGCGGCTCGGCAACGAAGATCGTGAAGGCATCGACACGGCCTGAACCCATCGCGAACGACGACGCAGTGGTTAAAAACGGCACGAAGGCCGATTTGAATGCAGTGAAGCCCGGCGACGTGCTTTTGCTTGCCGATGGTGACTACGGCGCGGTTACGTTCAATCGCGATGGCGAGCCAGGAAAGCCTATCGTGTATCGCAGCAAGAGTGGGAAAGCCGTTTTCAGCGAAATCGGCCTTACTCATCGTAAGTGGGTGTATCTCGAAGGTATGACGGTGAACGGTCCAGTGCGCTTGAATGGCACGGAGCACTGTGTCATCCGGCGTTGCACGATTCGCTCGCAGTTTGGTATCAAGGCCTACAAGCCGGGCATGATGAACGCCTGCGTTGAGGATAACATCATCACCGGCATCCGTGAATGGAAGCCCGAGATCATGGGCGCAAACGGCGATAACGACGGCGAGGGCATCCAGTTCACCGGCAGCGGCAATGTGATTCGCCATAACCGCGTCTCCGGCTTCCGCGATTGCATCAGCCACATGGAGGACGGCGGCGCAGTGGAGCAAAGCTGCAATGACATCCTCAACAACGACATCGACAGCGGGCTTGATGACGGCATCGAGGCCGATTTTGCTCTGCACAACTGCCGCGTGATGCGCAACCGGCTCACGAATTGCTTCGTCGGCATCTCCTCGCAGCCCGGGCTCGGCGGCCCGAACTACTTTCTCCGCAATGTGATGTTCAACGTCATCCTTGAACCCTTCAAATTGCATCGTTTCAGCCAGGGAGATATCATCCAATACAACACTGTCGTGAAAACGGGCGATGGACTCGGCATTCACAGTAGCGAACCGTTTGATCATGCCGAAATCACCCACAACCTCTTCATCGGCGGCAAACCCGCTGAAGGCGTGACCTACGGTGGCTACAGCGCTGGACGAGGTCGCGCCATTGATGCACAACACTTCGGAGAACACTGCATCATCGATCACAATGCCTACGCCGTCACTGGCATGCCCTTTGAAGGCAAGATCCGCAGCTGGACCTTCAAGACTCTTCCCGGCACCGACTTCGAACCCCATGGCCGTGTGATTAAAGTGACGGTACCTTATCCCAAAGATCCTGCAAAGCACTACGATGCTCCTGATCTCTCCACGCTCACGGAAGCTGGCGCCTACGCTGGTGAAAAGATGCCTGTCTATGGACCTCGGCCTTAATTGCATAAAAGCGAACGATCCTGTCCAAAACATGAATTGGAATGAATCTTTGCCTGCGGTGATACAAACGCCGTCATGGATTTCATCACTGCCATTCAATCAAACCTGCTCAGCCCCGCCGTTCTGTTTTTTGTTCTTGGAGTCTTCGCCGCTGTATCAAAGAGCGATCTGAAGTTCCCCGAGTCGCTTTACACCACGCTAACGATCTACCTGCTCACAGCCATCGGATTTAAAGGTGGTGTGGCGATCCATGAAGCTGGAATTGGTGCAGTTTGGTTACCTGCTCTGGCGGCGATGGTCATGGGCAGTCTCATCCCGTTGTGGACTTACCCGGTTCTGCGTAAGCTGGGAAAATTCAGCGTTGCGGATGCCGGAGCGGTCGCGGCACACTATGGCAGCGTGAGCGCAGTAACCTTTATCGCGGCTACCAACTTTCTCAAAAGCATCAACCAGCCCTATGAAAGCTATGCCTCAGCCTTCCTCGCCGTGATGGAGTCACCGGCGATCATCGTCGGGGTCATGCTGGGCAAAGGAGCGCTCGGTGGCGGCAAGTTCTCACTCTCGGACGCTGGAGTGCGGCATGCACTGCGTGATGCGGTGCTTGGGAAAGGCGTGCTGCTGCTCATCGGCGCGATGGTCATCGGGGCGCTATGTGGGAAACGCGGCATGGCATCGGTCGAGGGCTTCTTTGTGACACCCTTTCAAGGCGTGCTCGCCCTCTTCCTGCTTGAAATGGGCATGGTCGCTGGCAAGAGACTCGGTGACTTGAAAAAGGTTGGTGTCTTCCTGCTGCTCTTCGGAATCACCGCTCCGCTAGTGCATGGTTGCCTCGGCGTCCTGCTTGGTGGCTGGGTGGGACTGAGCACAGGAGGAGCCACGCTGCTCGGCGTGCTCGCCGCCAGCGCCAGCTACATTGCCGCGCCAGCTGCTGTGCGCCTCTCGCTGCCGGAGGCGAACCCAACCTACTCGCTCACCGCCGCACTGGCGATCACCTTCCCCTTCAACATCACCGTCGGCATCCCGCTCTTCTTTGAACTCGCCAAACTCCTCCACGCCTAATCCAACCATGAACCTGCATCCCATGAAACTCGTCACCATCATCTGCGAATCCGTTCTGGAGGAGCGCGTCGTCGAACTTCTGCGTGAATGCGGCGCCCACGGGCACACCGCCTTTGATGTGCGAGGCAGCGGCAATCAGGGCGAACGCAGTGCTGACATGCTCGAAAGCGGCAATGTGAAGATTAAAGCCATTGTGAAGCC
>JBIKYV010000173.1:0-7545 GCA_044355075.1 Prosthecobacter sp. | reverse complement strand
CTCAGATCCCCAACGATGAGCCAAGCACTGCGCGAGCTAGCGCTCACGCCCAGCCAGGTGGACACCAGCCCATCAATGCCATTGGCTCCTCGGTTGGCGTAGAAGGCCACGCCCGGCT
This sequence comes from Prosthecobacter sp., assembly GCA_044355075.1. Classification (GTDB taxonomy): domain Bacteria; phylum Verrucomicrobiota; class Verrucomicrobiia; order Verrucomicrobiales; family Verrucomicrobiaceae; genus Prosthecobacter. The sequence continues at coordinate 7,427 of JBIKYV010000173.1, read as the reverse complement.
CCGGACTTTCCATAGCCAAATTCATCTCCCGGATGGGCAGGCTATTGCCGATGAAAACACGATCGTAGGCGCTGAAGATGGACGTGATCTGTCGCATCCAGGCGGGTTCGGAGAGAGGAAATTCCTTCAGCAGCGCCGGGAGTGACTGGTTCGTGTGGGTCAGTTGCGCAGGTGGCAGGGACCGACGCCGCAGTGGCTCCAGCGCCGTCCAGGGCAGGGTCTGCACGTGCTCACGGCGCGCTAGACCAGGGAAGGGCAGGCGAGAGATGCTCGTGACCCAAACCTCGGGCCGGTTTTCCAAATCTCGCCACCAGCGCGAAGACGGCACACCGCCGATGCGGAGCACTTGCCGAATGTCCAAAGAGCGGAAAGTGCTCTCAGAGGAAGGCAGCAGCAGAGGGTCGATCTTGGGTCGGTCCGGCCATTCTCCCAAGAGGTTCGAGGTCACCTCGGCAACGACTGGCAATCCCAGTTCCAGCAGCACGGGAGCCAATTCCCGTGCCTCCAGCGGATGCAACCCGCTCGCCACCACCGCCGTCGGTTCCCCTGAGAGGATGAACTCCGGTGGCTTGCCCGCTTTCACCGGTGGCTGAGGCTGATGTTGTAAAAAGTCGATGCCGCGTGTCTCAAGATCCAGCGGCTCATCCAGGCAGACATTGATGTGCAGAGGGCGATCCCCCATCCTTGTCGGCCAAGCGATGCTAGTGCCCTGCTCGACATCGATACAGGCACTCACATAGGGGCCAAAAAGATCCTTTTGCTCGATGGCTTGAGGCGCACCCGTGCCACGGTAGCGTCGGGGACGATCGGCCGTCAGCAGCACCAAGGGCAGTCCCTGGTAATGCGCCTCGATCACCGCGGGCAGCAGCTCCGCCGCCGCTGTGCCTGAGGTCGTCAGCACTGCCACAGGAGTGCGGTCTGCTTGGATGCGGCCCAGGGCGAAAAACGCCGCGCAGCGTTCTTCGAAAAAGCTCCAGACCTTCACCCCCTCACTCTCCAAGATCGCAGACAGCAGCGGCGCATTGCGAGCTCCCGCTGCCACGCAGACCTCGGCCACGCCAAGTCGAGCGATGGCCGTGAGGGTGGAGCGGATGAGTAGGTTTTTCATTCCACGGCAGCTTCGGCCTGGGGCTTGAACACACGCAGCGCAGGCAGATCGTGCAGGATATGAGTGCTGCGCATCAGCGTCTCACCCACCAGCAGCGCATCCGCACCACAGCGCGCCAGACGCTCGGCATCAGCCACCGTTTTGATGCCACTCTCCGCCACCAGGATGATGTCATCCGGCACTTCTTCAGCCAAGGCTTCAGACGTAGCTAAATCCACCGTGAAGCTCTTCAGGTTCCGATTGTTCACGCCAATGATGCGCGCATCAGTCGCTAAGGCACGCTCCAGCTCAGGCAGGTCGTGCACCTCCACCAGCGCATCCAGTTGGAAGGTATGCGCCACCTCCAGCAGATGCTCTAGTGTCGCTTGATCTAGCGCCGCCACGATCAGCAAAATGGCGTCTGCCCCGGCGACCACCGCCTCGAAGATCTGAGCTTCGTGAATGATGAAATCTTTGCGCAGGCAGGGGATATCCACCTGCTCTCGAATCAGACTCAGGTAATTCAAATGCCCCTGGAAGTATTTTTCATCTGTCAAAATCGACAGCGCATTGGCACCTGCCTTTTCATAACCCCGGGCGATGGCGAGCGGATCAAAGTCCGCCGCGATGGTTCCGGCGGAGGGTGAGGCTCGCTTCACCTCGGCAATCATGCTGAGACGGGTAGGGTCAGCTCGCAGGGCATCCGCCAGAGAGCGGACATCGTCGCGCAGCGTCGCCGCCGCGCGCAGTTTTTCCGCACGGGGCAGCAGCTTCTCTACCTCCGTCCGCTTGTGGGCGATGATTTCGTCCAGTTTGTTCATGGGGCGCGGATGATGCGGCACAATAGCCACGGCGCAAGGCGCATTGCAGGGGCATTAGCCTCGTTGAGGAAAGGCAAGGCACGCCTCTTTCCTGGTAAAAGAAAGTCACTAACTGAGTTTATTTTTTAATCATATTAAAAAATGGCACAGGTTATGATGATTTGGACACTAAGAATAAATGAGCGAATGAGATGTGACGTTAAAATTAAAATAAATTCATTTATTAAGCAAAGGACTCGTTTTGTTGGGTTCATGTCTAAAAACATCCTGGTGAATTCACTTGATCTCAAAAAATCGACCCATGCCTGGGTGGCCCCGTTGGGCAGTTTTCAATGCAAATTTGACTTCAACATGAACACTTTCCGCCCGACTGCCGGACGGATCGCGCTCAAGGCAGCGGGGGCTGAACATGGGGTCTGCGTCACGGATAGCCAGGCCCTAGTTAGCCACGATGACCAGTGGTGGGCTGCAAGGCGGAATCGGCAGCCAGATGGCCGCGCCCATAGCCTCCGTGCACTCTCAGATCAAGCCACGCGTTAGCCACCCTTCGCCATCCACTTACTTTTAAGAAACAGGCTTACTCAAGAAGCATCGACAAAGCTCCACTTGCCCCTATGAAACTCGCCCTCCCTGCCTTCATCCTCCTCATCGCGTGCGGCGTTCACGCCAATCCCCTCCAGCCGCCTACATCACTGACGCTAACGTGGAATGACTCTCTTCCTTCGTCAACCACAGTGCGACCCGTTGTGATCAGTTGGAAGGATAATGCGCTAGGGGAAACCGGTTATACCATTGAAAGGAAAATTGGCACCGCAACTGCCTGGACAACTCTCGCAGGAAGCACGCCCCAACTTCCCGCAGGACCACAGACAGGCAACGTGCTGACCTACACTGACGGCACGATTTTGAGATCGGTGAATACGCCGACCTTCTACTATTACCGCGTCAGAGCCAGGAACGGAACCCAGATGTCAGGCCCCGCAGAGGCAGTCACCATTGCCATACCTTCCCAGTGGCCCAGCACAAACTACGATTCAGACGCAGATGGAATCACAGATGGCATGGAAACAGCAGCAGGGCTCAATCCATTCGACTGGGAAGACAGCACGGGAGATGTGGATGGGGATCTTGTGCCAAATGCATGGGAAGCAAACCTTGGCCGAAGCATGACGAACCCAGGCATGATCAACCCACATGTGACGGTAGATTCTTCACGTCTTGACGCTGATACAGCGACACATACCCGAACGATTACAGCTGCGATCAGTAGATTGACCACCACGCAGCATGCGTCGGCCTACAGGATCATTTTGGTAAAGCCGGGGGTTTACGTGGAAAACCTCAACATCACTTCGACCTTCCAGATCGCCTTCATCGCGGATCGAAACGATCCGCAGTTCAAAGGTAAGGAATGCGAGATTCGGGGCGCGGCGGCAGCCCCAGTGATCAACGCCATAGGTTCGATGGTTTTTGACGGCTTCATTCTCTCTCGAAGCGGCACTGCCGGAGATGCAGCCCTCTCTTTTAGCGAAGCAGCCATACCAATGACCCGTGTGTCCACGACGCGCATGGTCAACTGCATCGCGCGCGACATGAATACGGGGACGACCGCTGTGGTGGAGCAAGCGGGGGGCAGGCTGGTTCTCGCGCACAACACCTTTTTCATGAACCGTGTGGATGATGCATCAAAAGCGCCGCACAGCTACACTTGTGGTGAGCTGTCGACCACACCCATTGAGTCCAGGGCGCGCCTGCGGATGCGCAACTGCATTCTCTGGAATCCGATCAATATCAAGAGTGACCGGCCAGAGTTTCGAAGCGTCGGAGATTATGAAATATCATCCAATATCATCTATGCTCAGCCATTGCTTGACTCCAGCAATGTCAATCCCGGGTTAACCCCCAAGGGATACCTTATGAGCGATCAATCGCCCGCGAGTAGGGGTGGCAGTTCTGGATGGCAAGTGCTCAGGGACATGCACGGAGAAATTCGATACAACCCACCGGGGCGTGGCGCAGATGACTGGAACGATGTCGATAGCGACCTGATTCCCGATTTCTGGGACACGAACATGTTATCGGTGGCAAATGCCCAGGCTGACTTAGATGCAGATGGAAACACTGAGCTGGACGAGTACCGGGCTGGAACCACGCTCTCCAGCGCAGATTCTGAATATCTCACGCTCGAGCAGGCTTTACGCCTTTTCACGATGCCAGAGGCTTATCTAACCAGGCAGCAAGCAGACGCTCTTTACCTTCCGATCAATCCAACAACTCCAAGAAAGTTGCTGGTGCAACCAGGGGGAGGAATAAGCATGGGCGAATTCCAGTGAATGCCGAGTGAGCTGCCTCTTTTTTCATCCATCTCCGCCGCTCCTCTCTCATGGAAAAGCCTTTGCTGATTTTGTCCATCTTGCGCAGCTCTGGCTGGTTGCGTGATTTCACCGTTGCCGTACTGGCTGGCACCACGATGCTGATGCCCTGTTATGCGGGCATACCGGATTGGTGGGTAAGCCGTGGAGTGGTGACCACCCCTGCGGCTGCGGCTGTCGAAAATGAGGCCCTTATCAACGCGGGGCAGTTCAAGAATGCGGTGACGCAGGCGGTGGCCGAGCTTGAGGCGAAGCATGCGGCCAATGGCGGGGCTGGAGTGGCACTGCTGAATTTGGTGTCTGCCTGGGCAGCGGAAGGGCCGCAGATCGACAACCGCGAGGCCGTCAACGTGGGGCAGGTGAAGGCTGTGCTCAAACTGTGGTATGATCGCTTGAATGCGATCCATGGAACGACGGGCTACCCTTGGAGAGCCTCTTCTGATTTGGAAAATTTCAGGGCGGTGAATGCGGGCCAGTTGAAAAAACTCCTGCAAATGGATGTCATGCTGCCTTGGGATCAAAACTTAGCCCAAGGCTTTGGCACCACCGCAGAACCTGAGCTGACGCCGCCGACAGGGGCTGTGGTGAATCAACACGCTGTGCTAGCCTCAAAACATCATTATCTGCGCAATCCGCTCCTGAGCCTGAATGCGCGTGGGGGGAATCCAGTGGCGATTCCGGCCAACGCGGTCAACATTCCCAGTATTCCTGTCGCGACAAGCGCCGGGGAATTCAAGGTGGGGCAGGATGGCTCGGCCAATTATACCATCCGCCTCCAGGGGCCCAAGGGGGTGGCCAACGTGGAGCCTGCGATTAGCCTGGATTACAACAGCAACGGCGGCGATGGCATTGTCGGCACAGGGTGGAACCTCAGCGGCCTTTCCGTGATCAATCGCGGGCCGACCTCCATCGCCGTCGATGGATATTATGATCCCGCGGATTTTGATGGAAATGACCGCTTTTACCTGGATGGAGAGCGTCTCATTTGCGTGGCGGGTCCTTATGGGCAGGACGGTTCGGAATATCGCACTCTGAAGGAGCAATTTTCCCGTATCTTCTACCACAAGACCGCCACCGAGGACTGGTTCGAGGTGAAGACCAAGGCCGGGTTGACCCTGGAGTTCGGGCACTGCGGTACGTCCTGCATCGGCCCTCAGGAAAACGGCACTGCGTGTCAGCATCCCAAGACGACTTGGGCTGTTTGCAAGGTCAAGGACAGCCTTGGGAATTTTTGGTCTGTGCAGTATGCAGACCTGAGTCCTGGTCAGGATGCTGGAGAAAGCACACCTTACCTGCCAGATTACCAGCCCGAGGTGATCCGATACACAGGCCAAGAAAATGGCCTGGAACCCATGCATGAGATCCGCTTTTTGTATGAGCCTAGGCCGGACCAGCATCGGGGCTACCTCATGGGCTTTTTAGTGCGCAAGACTCAACGCTTACGCGGAGTGGAAGTGCGCACGGATGGCGTGGCACTGCGTTCCTGGAGATTAAACTACAACATCGGTAGTTTTCACACGGGCAGGTTGGGAGAACGCTCACGCTTGACAGCGATTCAAGAGGTTGCTGGCGGCCTGGATGATCGTTCGGCTTCGGCCTTACCTGCCACGGAATTTCAATGGGATGAGGGACAACGGACCTGGGATGCGGGAGCTAATCCGGCGAAACCTGTGGATGATGAGCAGACCATCCGTTGGCCGCAGACATTTCCAGAAACTTTTCCGGAACGCAGCCGGTTGAGGCTTGAATACCGTGGCAATCCTTGGGAAAATAGTCATAACTTGAGCATGTGGTTCCCCAAGGGAGCTCAGTATGTGGATCTAGATGGTGACGGCCTGAATGAGATTTTATTCAACCAACGTGGGCTGCGTTGGGAGCACTCCAAGAGAGGGCCACCGCTTTATTTCGTACAACACAACTACCGCTACTATCTAAAAAAATCTGAGACGGCCAATGTTTGGGAGGTCAACTTTCTGGTGCCAACCTCCGAAGCCTATCCGATTCCGCGAAAGGTCGACCATGGCGGTGATATGCAGATAACACCAAGTTTTCCTTACTTGAGTTCTAGCAGTAACGCCCCCACAGGAGCTTTCCTAGCTGATATCAATGGAGACGGCTTACCTGACATCGTTTCAGCAGGCACCTTTAATGAGATCAGGTTGGAGTGGGTTGATGATGACGAAAAGCTAGAAACGAAATCCGACGGTAAGATTACCAATCCGTCCGGTGTCTGGATTAATGTAGCAGGACAGTTTGTCAGAGATCCCCAGCTTGCGGGAGCAGATGGCATTCTAGGGACAGGTGATGACCTGACCGCTTGGTCATTCCCCAAGGTGCCGACCGAGTTTTACAATAGCAGTGGAACTCTCATTGCTAGGCCTGCCTATCCTCCATCTGGAACGATCCTTTCGGGAAATCATGAAAAACTTGAGCCTCCCATTTTTGCCCTTCATGCACAGTTTGACTTGGGCTGGAGGGTGATCGACATGGACGGGGATGGCAACACGGACATCATCCGCGCAGGACAGGGATACGAAGACAGCGGTTGGCTCAACACGCAAGGCACCGTTAGCGCCACAGGCACGGGAGCACTCAGCATAAATGGTCGGCAGCTATGTTTCGGGCTGCGCAACAAAGGGCCAAACGCACCACCAGGAGAACGCTGGGAGTTGATCAATCCAGCCGCCACGACAAACAGTATCTGGAAGCTGCCGCTGCCCCTAGTGGGCACGAATGGCAAGCTGGACCTTGGCCGCCGTCTCATCGACATGAATGGAGATGGCTTGCCAGACTTTGTGGCGCAAAAAAAACGTAATACGGCCTATCCTCATGCAACTGTCACAAATGAAAACATCGAGTTTTATGACCTCGAAGTCTGGTTGAACCGAGGGGCAGCAGGGTGGGAATTTGGCGGCAGTGACTGGCGCCTTGAAGGCCAGATTTTGGCTATGGGACTGGAAGGTTCCGACTACGACCGAGGCTGCATGATACAAGATCTGAATGGGGACGGGTTGCCCGACCTATTAATGTCATTTTATGCCGTCAGTTCAACTTCAGGGCCTTTCCTTTATGAGGCAGTATTTCTAAATACTGGCAAAGGCTGGGTCAAAAAGCTGGACACACCCAGCCAGACCTATGTGCCGGTAA
>JBIKYV010000172.1:0-7555 GCA_044355075.1 Prosthecobacter sp. | reverse complement strand
TGGATCGGCTCATGAGCTTCGTCGGACTCAATGGCAAAGCCTTTTTGCCTTTCCTGAGCAGCTACGCCTGCGCCGTCCCTGGGGTCATGGCTGCTCGCACCATCGACAGCCCGAAGGATCGCCTCATCACCATCCTCATTTCACCGCTAGCCAGCTGTTCCGCGCGGCTGCCGGTGTATTTGCTACTCATCAGCGCTCTGATGCCAGACAGTGTATCGCCCTGGGCACGTGCGGGCATCATGGTCTCGCTCTATGCGCTTGGTACCTTGGGGGCGTTCGGCTTTGCCTGGATCTTCAACAAAGGCATCCTGCGCGGGGCGAATGCGCCCATGATCCTGGAAATGCCGAACTACAAGCTGCCTTCGGTAAAAGCCATCCTGCTTCAGGTGTCGCAGCGCGCCAAAGCCTTTCTCGTTCGAGCGGGCACGGTCATTTTTGGCATGTCCATCCTGATCTGGGCAGCCTCGACCTACCCGAAAGACCGTGCTTTGATCGCCCAAGCAGAAACCATCGTGGCCAAGCAGGAAAGTCTGACGGCTAGCGGAGATCTAGCTGCGGCGGCGGCAGCAGAAGAGGAGCTGGCTGCCGTTAAATCCAGGCAGTTATCACAAAGCTTAGCCGGCCGTGCAGGCCATCTGATCGAACCACTCATTCAGCCGCTGGGCTACGATTGGAAGATCGGCATCGGCCTGATCGGCAGCTTCGCTGCGCGTGAACTCTTCGTGAATACCATGGCGGTCGTTTATGCCGTGAGCTCAGGTGAGGTAGAGGATATGACGCCACTGCGTGACCGGATTCAGCAGGAGACACGGGCCGATGGTAGGCCTATTTATAGTCCCTTAGTGTGCCTGAGCTTGCTGGTGTTTTACGTCTTTGCCATGCAGTGCGTCAGCACCATGGCCATCGTGAAGCGCGAGACAGGATCATACGCTTGGATGTGGTTTCAGCTCGCCTACATGAGTGGCACAGCCTACCTGCTCGCCCTGGGCATTTACCAGATCGGCTCGGCCTTGGGCTACTGAGGCGGCTGGCTTATGCCAAGTCGTCCCCGGCTTCACAAGGCGCGAGCCCAGACGACTTTTAGGTAACGACTTTCCGGGCAGTTTGACATCACGGGGTGGTCGAGCCCTGGGCCGGTGCGATCTAGGATTTGCAGCTTTCTCCCATGGCGATGGGCGGTGCCGATGACGAGTTCTTCGAATTCATCGGTGCCTAGCAGGCCTGAGCAGGAACAGGTGACGAAAAGGCCGCCTTTTTTGAGCAGTTGCAGCGCCAGTGCATTCAGGTCGCGGTATTTGAAGATGCCTTCTTCTTTTTTGTCCCGGTGGTGAATGAGTTTCGGAGGATCGAGCACGAGGGTGTCCCACTGCGCGCCATTTTTGAGCATCTGACGGGCCCAGGTGAAGGCATCGGCATGAACCCAGTCGATGCGGGTTTGGTTGAGATTGGCGTTCTGCTTGGCCTGAGCGATGGCTTTTTCGTCTAGGTCCACGGCGGTGACATCCTCGCAGCCTGCAAGCACACGGGCAGCCAGGGCAAAACCGCCCGTATAGGTGCAGAGGTCGAGCACTTTGCCGCTCGCCAAGCGGCCGAGCTTCAGCCGGTTGTCGCGCTGGTCGCAAAAGAACCCGGTTTTGTGCCCTGCTTCAAAATTCACGAGGTAGCGCACGCCATGCTCACGCACTTTCACACTGCGTGGGCCAGGTTGGGTAGCCTCTGGCACATCCGCGATGCGGATGCCCTCCATAAGGCCGATGTCTGGATCGACCCGGATGACCTGTTCACGGGTGCCAAGTTCCTCATGCAGAATAGGCAGCCAGCGCGGCAAGCGCCGCCAAGCGCCAAGGGTCGTGATCTCGATGGACAGCACGTCAGCATAGCGGTCCACGATGAGACCGCTAAGGCCATCCGCATCAGAATGCACCACGCGCCAAGTATCCGTGTCCGCATTCAGTTTTAGCAAATCTCGACGCAGGCGGACGGCCTGGCGCAGCAAATCATCCAGCTCAGCTTCGCCGAAAGGCTGCTCACCATGGTGCAGCACGCGCAGGGGCACGCGTGCCTTCGGGTTGAAGTAACCGGCACCAAAACGACGGCCTTCTTTATCGAAGACATTCACCAGATCGCCCGCACCTGCGTCGTTGGAGACCGCGCCGACCATGTTAGGGAAAATGGCGGGGTGATAGGTGTAGTACTTCATCTGAGCCCAGGGGCGTGGCCAGGATTCGCTGCCTGGGGGAGTAGGCTTTGGCATCGGGGAAGGGGAGCGTCTGGCAGGTGGGCGTGGCATGTGCTGGGTGGATGCATAAGCAGCATCCTCGCGTGCGGAAAGTGGTTTCGTATCTTGCGCTGAGATGCAGGTTCGATTCGCCTTTAGGGCTCGGCTTGCTCCATCAGCACAAAGCGATACTTGGCATCAAATTGGCCGCGATTGTGGGTTTCGCAGCACTTCCGGCAGGCGGTTCCACGCGCAAATTTGCGCACACGATGGACAATGAGCCCGCAGTGCGCGCAGGTATAGCTGTACTTGCGGCTCATTTTGCGCCGTGGCAGCGGCAGGGCGTGACGTGCGGATTCATCGGGGATGCCTAGATCGGCGCAGGCGCGTCGCCATTCGGGCCCATGGGGCTCGATGCGTCGCCTGCCAGCCCGGTGGTAAGCCAGCAGGTGAGCTAGCTCGTGCTTCAACGTGCGCTCGGTTTGTCCCTCAAAGTCACGCAGCTTCGGATTCAGTTCGATCCGCCAACTCGGGTAGGATGCGTAGCCAGCGGTGCTTCGCATGCGTGGGTTCCAAAAGACGCGTACGACCTTGGCCATGCCAGGCATTTCCAGCTGCTGCAAAAGCTGCTGACACAGCTGGGTCAGATCCTCAGCTTTTGTCGAGTCGCGGCTGTCCGGCGGGGGCTTATCCTTGGGCTCACTCGGCTCCATTCCTTCAAAAGGAGAGCCTTCCGCAGGTTTCCATGGGGGTGGTGTCCCGAAGTCGAAAAAGAGCTGGGAAATTCTGCGCGCTAGGCTCATGCGATGCCGATCGAAGGCTCCTTTTTCACGGGTTCCTGTTTTTTACGGCCGCGGATTCGGTGCTCTTGATCACCGAGGGCATAGACCATGTCAGGATCGACACTTTCCATCAGGAACACATTCGCTCCGATGATGCTGCGTGCACCGATGACCGTATCCCCGCCAACAATGGTGGCTCCAGCATAGATCGTGACATAATCTTGGAGCGTGGGGTGGCGCTTCTTTCCGGCTAGCGCTTGGCCTGCTGCCAGAGATTTGGCGACGAGACCCACGCCTTGGTAAAGCTTCACATGCGCGCCGATTTCAGATGTCTCGCCGATGACGACCCCCGTGCCATGATCAATGAAGAAATGACTGCCAATTTTGGCCCCAGGGTGGATGTCGATGCCCGTGCGGCTGTGTGCCCATTCCGTCATCATGCGCGGCAGTAAAGGTACGCCCGCCTGGTAAAGGTGGTGTGCGCTGCGTTGGATGGCGATGGCCTCCAGGCCGGGATAGGCAAGGATGATCTCCTCAAAGCTTCGAGCGGCTGGGTCACCATCGAAGGCTGCCTGAACATCCGTTTGCAGCAATTGCCGGACCGCAGGCAGGCTAACCATGAAATCGTAGACGAGTTTCATGGCCACTTCGTCCAGATTTTCCCCCTGGGTATCGCGCAGTCGCAAGCTGCGGCGGACTTCGATGTTCAGTCTCTCCCGAATGCCTGCCACTCGCTCATGAGTCAGCAACTCTAAGTCCTGAGAGGTCAGGGCATCTTCTGAAAAAAAGCCAGGGAAAAGAACCTGGAGCAGGTCTCCACAAAGTACGGCAATGGCCTTTTTGGACGGCAGATTACCGCTATCCACATGATTGATGCCCCCGACCTCGCAATAAGAGGTCATGAGGCGTTGTACGATCTCTTCCTGACGGCGGTCCATGATTCTGACCTGATCTAAAGCAGGTCTTTTGGCGATGGCAAACGAGGAGGCTGTGAACAAGTGCAATGTTGGCAGTGCCCGAACCTGACTTTGCCCATTTGGCGATGCCACTAAGCCAGGTTTTGACACTTTCCGGCTCTTGCATTACAGCCGCCATCTTATGTCTGAAAAGCGCCAGTTCTTCGGCACCGACGGCGTCCGCGCCGTGGCCAATCGCCATCCAATGACCCCAGAGTTTGTCATGCGTCTGGGCCAATCTGCTGCTGCGGTGTTGGGGAAAACCAAGGGCACTGAAGGCCGTCCCTGCTGCGTGATAGGTCGTGATACCCGCGCCTCGGGCCACATGTTTGAAGCCGCGCTGATCGCTGGGCTGAATTCAGCCGGTGTTGATGTCGTGCTGGCAGGCATGGTTCCCACGCCAGCCGTCGCCCTGCTCGCGGCGCAGACCGGCGCTGACTTTGGTGTTATCGTGAGTGCCTCGCACAACCCCTTCCATGACAACGGCATCAAGTTTGTTCACGGGAATGGCCGCAAGCTGAGTGACCGAACCGAGATCGAGATCGAAAAGCTGGTGCTAGGCAACAGCGAGGGATCACTGCGGCCAGAGGGGCGCGGCATTGGTCGTGTCACACAGATGGCGGATGCGGTGGATCGCTACGTCGCGCATGCTGTGTCCAGCATGGAAGGCGTGCGGCTTGATGGCATTAGGGTCGCTTTGGACAACGCCCATGGTGCAGCGTCCTTCACCAGTGCCTTGGCGCTCGAGCAGCTGGGTGCCGATGTACAGGTCTTTCACAGCGAGCCTGATGGATTCAATATCAACGAAGGGTGCGGCTGCACGCACAGCGAAGAACTGGAGCATTTGGTGCGCCAAAGCCAAGCTCAGGCTGGCATCGCCCACGATGGTGACGCCGATCGCATTGCTCTCTGTGATGAAGAAGCCATCGCGCTGGATGGCGATGAATTGATGGCCATCGCGGCGGAATCCATGCTGCGCAAAGGCACCCTCAAGCAGAACACGCTGGCAGTAACGATCATGAGCAACTACGGCTTGGACGATCTGGTTTCCCGACTGGGTGGACGTGTCATTCGCACCGATGTGGGTGACCGCTATGTGCTGGAGGAAATGCATGCACGAGGGCTGAACTTCGGCGGTGAACAGAGCGGTCACATCATTTTTGGCGACTGGGCCACGACAGGTGACGGTCTGATCGCAGGGCTGCAAATTCTGAGGATCATGAAGGAGACGGGTGAGCCACTGAGCCAACTGCGCCGGTGTTTGAAAAAATTCCCTCAAGCCGCCCGCAATCTCCGCGTGCGCTCCAAGCCGCCGATGGCCGAGCTAACGGACGCGGATCGCATCATCAAAGAGACGGAGAAAAAGCTGGGTGACTATGGCCGAGTACTGCTGCGTTACTCCGGCACGGAACCCCTTATCCGCCTTTTGATCGAAGGACGCGATATCGAATACTTGGAAGCTCAGGCTGACAAGATTGCCTCGGCCATCTTAGCTCAGATTGGCTAAACTCGCTGCCCATGCTCTAGTCTTCGGCAGTTTTTTGCCCCAAAGGCATCGTTTCTTTTGGGCAAAGATCAGCTTTTTGGTCTCAAGGCGATGCGCACCATGAGCAGCTCGCCAATATTTTCAGACGTGAGCAGGCCGACGATACGGCCCGAGCTCGGATCGATGACAGGCAGGGCAGGGCAGGCAGCGGCATCAAGCTCTGCCAAGGCACGACTTAGGTCCATCCTGGCAGGGATACGAGTTTCACAGCTTTCGGTGACGAGCCGAGCTGGGTGTTCAGGGCCGTGTTCCGACAGCGCACTGATGAGCCTTTGTCGGGAAAGCATGCCAACCAAGCTGCCTTGGGCGTCGATCATCGGGAAATCATGCTGGCTGCCTGAAAGCAGCAAGTTCACGACATCACGCAGCGTCGCTGCCTCAGGCACACGGTGAAAATCGGTGATCATGGCATCTTCGGCCTGCAGGCCCTGAATGATTTGCCTTTGACTCACCGCAGAGGCTTCCTGCCCTGCGGCCATGAAGACAAAGAAGGCGATGAGCAAAAGCACAGGGCTGAAGTTTCCGCTAAGCAGCATCCAGAGCCCAGCCACAATGGCGATGCCCTGGCCTAGGCTGGCAGCCCAGCGAGTGGCTTTTTCATAATCCACGACAAAGCCGAGCAGGGCCCTCAGCACACGGCCGCCGTCCATCGGAAAGGCAGGGATGAGGTTGAAGGCCACCATCAGGAGATTCCAGACCATGAGCTTTTCCCAGAAGCGTCCACTTTGCTCAAAATGGAAATCAGCATTCAGCGCCATGCCGAGACCGAGAAAGGTAGAGATGATCGCTGCAATCGCCACATTCACCAAAGGGCCACAAATCGCGACGACAAGCTCCTGAGAGGGCTTTTCCGGCATTCGTTCCAGCCGAGCCACCCCACCTATGGGCAGCAGGGTGATGTCCGGAGTGCGAATCCCATAACTGCGAGCGGCAGTGACATGGCCGAACTCATGCAACAAGACACACACGAAAGCCGCCGACACAAAGCACAGCGCATCCAGCGCGCCTGCCAGGCCCCGACCGTCAGACATGCCCTGCAGGGCGACAAAGGCCAGCAGAATGAAAAAGGTGAAGTGAATGCGCACCTCCGTGCCTGCGACCGTGCCGAGTTTGAAGGACCATTTCATAGATTTCGGACAGGTTTACGAATGACGATCACCACTCCCCCAGGTTTCTCCACAAACTCTGCCGTCAAAGTAGGCAGACCCTACATTGAAACACAGATCAGCACTGAGACATGCAGATATTTACTTTTTCATCATCGCCGCCACCTGCTTCGCGGGCCAGGTGATAACGACAACGATGGCTCCGACAACTGAGGCAAAAAGCTGCATAGGCAGCATGATGACACGCAGCAGCGGGGTGAGCAGAGTCTGCATCCAGGGCTTTTGTGACCATAAGATCGTCAAAGCGGTGATGATGATGATGCCGACAAATTTCAGAAGCTTCACCTTCGTCGGCCCCAGATCGTGGAAGAAATCAGGGAATTGAAGCTCGGTAAGCAGCAGCAGACCCACGTAACCGATGAGAACAAAAGCAGTGTGTTCGAGCACAGGATACTTAGCGATCATCTTCAGCGCGACTCCTGCGACGAGGCGAAGGCTGATGATGCCGATGGTGACGCCGACGTAAACGGGCCACAAGTCCTTAGGGCTCAGGGCAATAGCAGCGACGACATTGTCCACGCTTAGGCTCAAGTCCATGAGGGCGATCATGGTCACCGTGCCAGCAAAGGTGCGGTGGTGAACATTGACCGCCTCGCCTTCATCATCAGCCAGACCTTTTTGGCTGGCAAAATGGGCACACATCAACCAAACCAGATACAAAGCGCCAAAGAACATGATCCAGTGATTGGAAATGATCCATGAAGCAAAGAGCAGCGCGACCAGCCGGAAACCATAGGCACCGATGTAGCCGATGTTCATCGCCTTGGCACGGCTCTTGTCGTCCAAGTGGGCAGCCATCGCCGCGATCGCGAGCGCATTGTCCACGGAAAGCAGGCCTTCGATAAGAACCAGGCCGAGAATGACCGGGAGCGCTTGAACAAACTGGT
>JBIKYV010000043.1:0-24901 GCA_044355075.1 Prosthecobacter sp. | reverse complement strand
ACTCGATTTGGCGCAGTTCCGTGAACTCGCAGCCTTTGCTCAGTTCGGATCAGATCTCGACGCGGCAACCAAAGCCAAACTGGATCGTGGTCAGCGCATTGTTGAACTCTTCAAACAGCAGCAATATCAGCCGAAGAGTCTACCGATCATGGTGATCAGCCTTTATGCAATGCAGAAGGGTTATTTTGATAGCGTGGCTGTCGATCGCGTGAAGGAATTCCAGACCAAGCTCGAAACTTATCTCGATGAGCGCAAGTCTGCCCTTGTTGAAAAGCTCGGCAATGAGAAGACGCTCGACAATGTTGAGGCAGACATCAAGTCGGCTCTCGATGACTTCAAATCTTCCTGGAAATAACTTCCGAACTTTAGCTCTTAGCTTCTAGTTTTAAGCGATCATGCCTTCCACCCGCGACATCCGCCGCCGAATTAAATCGGTCAAAAACACGGCCCAAATTACCAAGGCCATGCAGCTCGTCGCGGCTGCAAAAATGAAGAAGGCACAGGACCAAGCTGCCAATGGTCGTCATTACGCCGAAATGATGAACAAAGTCTTAGTGGCTCTCAAAGAGAGTGCTGAAGAGGGTGTTCATCCTTACTTTTCGGAAGGCCAAGGAAGTAAGACGCTTGTGCTCGTAATCGCGACTGATAAAGGACTTTGCGGTGCTTTGAACACCAACCTTTTGAAGAAATTGGTGAACACTAAAATCGAAGGTGATGTGGAATACGTCACCATTGGTCGCAAAGCATCTCAAGGATTGTCCCGTCTTCGCAAAAACTTGATTGCTGATTTTCCGGTCAAAGATCCGGCTAAGTTTGTTGAAGTCCGTAGTGTTGGGAAATTTCTCCAAGAAAAGTTTCTGACAGGCGAATACAAAACCGTACTCGTCGCTTTCAATAATTTCATCAACACGGTGACTCAGGCCCCAAGCATTGAGCAAATCCTGCCGGTTAACCCTGTAACACTCGGCGGTAAACGCGGCTTTGAGGAAAATTCCAAAGAAATTAAATCGGAAGATCTTCCACAATACACCTTTGAACCAGCTGCCTCTGTCGTTTTTGAGACAATACTTCCTCAATACGTCAATGGGACTATCTACCAGATGATCCTTGAAGCTCGCGCATCGGAGCACAGTAGCCGGATGGTGGCTATGAAAAATGCAACCGACAATGCCAAGCAGATGCTCAAAGATCTAAGCCTCGAATACAATAAACTTCGTCAGGCAGCTATCACCAACGAACTCCTTGAAATAACCACCGCCAAGATGGCTCTGGAGTAATCTCATTTTATCATCTTAAGTTTTTAATCACACCCATGAGCAACATCGGCACAATCGTTCAAGTCATCGGTCCCGTGGTGGACGTGGATTTCTCCGCCACTGGCAAGCTGCCTGAGATCTACAATGGCCTCGAAATCACCTATGATCTGGGTGGTAAGAGCAATAAACTCGTCTGCGAAGTCCAACAGCATCTTGGAGATGGTTGGGTTCGGTCCGTAGCGATGTCTTCAACAGAAGGTTTGAAGCGTGGAATGTCAGTCACAGATACGGGTGCACCGATTACCGTGCCTGTTGGGGAAGAGGTGCTCGGTCGTATTTTCAACGTTACCGGTGATGCTATTGATGATCAGCCTTCTCCAAAGACGGAGAAGCGTTATCCGATTCACCGCAAAGCCCCTGCCTTGGTGGACCAAGACCCATCGGCACAGATTCTAGAAACAGGTATCAAAGTTATCGACTTGATTTGCCCCTTCACCAAAGGTGGTAAGGTTGGTGCTTTCGGCGGTGCTGGCGTGGGCAAAACGGTTGTCATCATGGAGCTCATTAACAACATCGCTAAAGGGCACGGAGGTTACTCTGTTTTTGCTGGTGTGGGTGAGCGTACGCGTGAAGGAAATGACCTGTATCATGAGATGATCGAATCTGACGTGATCAAGGTTAAGAAAGACGGCCATGATATCGTTCGCAACGCTCAGGGTGGTTACATTAGTGAGCCAGGCTCCAAAGTTGCTCTTGTTTATGGTCAGATGAATGAGCCCCCTGGCGCACGTCTTCGTGTCGCGCTTTCCGCTCTTTCGATGGCTGAATATTTCCGCGATGAGAAGAACCAGGATGTGCTTTTGTTTGTGGATAACGTTTTCCGTTTCTCTCAAGCTGGTTCTGAGGTGTCTGCTCTTCTGGGACGCACGCCTTCTGCGGTGGGCTATCAGCCAACTCTCGCGGCAGAAATGGGTGCGATGCAGGAGCGCATCACCTCCACCAAGAGTGGATCTATCACTTCATTCCAGGCAGTGTATGTCCCTGCTGATGACCTGACTGACCCTGCTCCTGCCAATACCTTCGCTCACCTTGACTCAACCGTTGTTCTTGAGCGTTCGCTTGCAGAGCTTGGCATTTATCCAGCGGTGGATCCACTTGCTTCAGTTTCCAAGGCTCTAGCGCCTGAGATTGTTGGCGAAGAGCATTACCGCGTTGCGCGTGGCGTCCAGCGTGTGCTTCAGCGTTACAAGGATCTTCAAGACATCATTGCTATTCTTGGGATGGATGAACTTTCTGACGATGATAAACTGATCGTCTATCGCGCTCGTAAGCTTCAGCGCTTCCTGAGTCAGCCCTTCCATGTGGCTGAGATCTTCACCGGAACACCAGGTCAGTATGTGTCAGTGAAAGATACGGTGAAAGGTTTCGCTGAGATCCTTGATGGTAAGCACGACGACGTTCCTGAGGCTAACTTCTACATGAAGGGTGGCATCGACACAGTGCCGAAAAAATAATTCTGGAAAGCGGTGTTGTGTAGAAGAGGCTGCTCTGCATCCAGCAGTTATCCGAATCGACGACGCCTTTCCTATCGACTGTTAATCACCTGCATCTCCGTTAAGCCCAATGCCTCTCAAATTGGAAATTGTTACTCCTGAAGCTCGTGTCTTTCCTGCTAAAGACGCGGAAGGGCGTCTTGAATCTGGCAACGTGGATTCAGTGGTTCTTCCAGGAGTTGATGGTGAGCTTGGGATTCTACCGTCTCATGCTCCTTTGGTTACTACTTTACAGTGTGGTGAGCTTCGAATTACTCAGGATTCTAAGGTGATCGAACTGGCTGTCGGTGAAGGTCTCGTCGAAATCACAGGTTCTTACGTCAGAATATTGACCGACATGGCCATCCATAGCGATAGTATCGATGAGAGGGCTGTTGAGGAAGCTTTGGAAAGAGCCAAGCATGCGCTTGATTCTCTAAAGCATGGTGAACAGCAGGAAGAAGTCGCTGCTGTGATGGCAAGTATCCAACGAAGCACCGCTCAGCTACATGTGAAGCGTAAGAGACGTAGTATTTAACGTTTCGCTCCTACTATGACACATTGAGCCGATGACATATGAGTCATCGATTTTTTGTTGTAGTCATTTGCTGCGTTCGATGAATTTGTTCAGACGATGGGGTGCTGCTTGAGCCTCGCGTAAATCACGCCAGGGTGGCGGCCCAACCACTACCGCACGCTATGTCTTCCACCCGCCGTTCTGTTGCAGAAGCTTACGAAAAAACGCCGACTCGCATCTTTTCTAGTTCTGCCGCTGCCGCAAAAGAGCTTGCGGCTGAAGTCCGTGAGTTGATCAAACAACGTGCTGAGCAGGGAAGGTATGCCGTTTTGGGAATGGCTACAGGTTCTACGCCAGTGCCATTTTACCGTGAACTCATTCGTTTGCACAAAGAAGAAGGCCTGAGTTTCAAGAACGTCATCACCTTCAACCTAGACGAGTATTACGGTCTAGGGGCTGACCATCCTGAAAGTTACGCCAAATTCATGGCAGATCAGATTTTCGACCACATCGATATTCCCAAGGCAAACATCAACATTCCCAGTGGGAAGGTGCCGAGTGATCAAGTGTTCGCGCATTGCCGAGATTACGAGGAAAAGATCGATTTAGTGGGAGGTATTGATCTTCAAATTCTTGGTATTGGACGCACTGGCCACATCGGATTCAACGAGCCGGGGTCGAGTCGGGAATCATTGACGCGCCGTATTACGTTAGACCGGGTGACTCGGCAGGACGCTTCAGCTGACTTCCGTGGTGAAGAAAATGTTCCTCATTTTGCCATCACGATGGGGGTGGGAACCATTCTGCGCGGTAAGAAGCTGGTATTGATGGCTTGGGGAGACAACAAAGCAGAGATGGTTGCTAAAGCCGTTGAAGGTCCTGTGACCGAGGCGATCTCTGCCTCCTTCCTTCAGGGGCATCCTGATGCAAGCTTTTACATCGACACTGGTGCTTCTCGTGAGTTAACTCGAGTAAAGCTGCCTTGGCTGGTAGGTCCAGTTTCATGGACGCCAAGAGAAACTCAACGCGCCGTTTGCTGGTTGGCAAGCCTGCTCCAAAAGCCCGTTCTCAAGCTCACAGATGAGCACTATAATGAGTATGGCTTGGGCGACTTACTAAGCGAGCAGGGGCCTGCTTATCAACTCAACATTCGTATTTTCAATCAGCTTCAGCACACCATCACGGGATGGCCTGGGGGTAAGCCCAACGAAGATGATACCTATCGGCCAGAGCGTGCTAATCCCTATCCGAAGCGTTGCTTGGTGCTCAGTCCTGAACCGCAAGATGCTATTGTCTCGATGGGCGCAACGGTTGAGCGTCTTTCAGAACAAGGCCATGAAGTTCGTCTGTTGGCCCTTACTAGTGGGAATTTGCGTGTGCCCGATAGCGAAGCCGATAAATTTGCGGAAACGCTCAAAGAGCTGGCTGGTATCGTCAGCAACTCCACAGCCTGGGCTCCGCAGACTGCGTACGCTGAGAAGGCTTTGAAAATGTTGGCTGATAAAGGTGAGTTTGGTGAGGATACTCCGCTGCTTCGTCAATTAAAAGCCTTGGTTCTTCGTGGTGAACTTCGTGATGCCGCAAACGCCTGCCGCATCAGTAACGATCATATCATGTTCCTTGATCTGCCTTTTTATGAAAATGGGCGTTATCGCCGTTTCAAAAGTGGCAAAGCTGATGTGGATGCCCTTGTCGCCCTGCTTCGTGAGCAAAAGCCGCATCAGATCTACCTAACCGGTGATGCTGCTGATCCGAGTAGCGTTTCTGGAGTCTGTTTTAAAGTCATTGAGGCTGCTCTCAAGGCCTGTGCTGGAGAAGAATGGCTCAGTTCATGCAGTCTTTGGCTTTATCGAGGTAAAGAGAAGGCATTGGAAGCTCATGAGATCGACATGGCTATTCCTCTGAGCCCATCGCAATTGGAGCGTAAAGCTCGTGCGTTAGGACGCTATGGAGCTCTGTCTTCGTTTGAGCGAAGTTCTCCCGAGCAAAACCGTCAGAATGCAACGAATTACGATGCTCTTGGCCTAGCGCAATACGAGGCCATTGAGACATTTCAGCGCTGGTAACGTGCCTAAACTGAATGTGATGAGCGAAGCTGGTATTCGAGCTTCAGAAGCGATTTAATCATCTTTTGCTGGATGGATGTCCGATGCGTAAGATGCCAGTGGCACTAGTCGCGCCAATAATTGCGATTTTCATCTAGGCTTCATGGGTTGGTGTTCTTGGCTTATGCCAAGAACGGGTAGTCCGTATATCCCTCTGGCCCTGGAGAGTAAAATTTGGCTGAGATCGGAACATTCAACGGAGCTTTGACGGCAAAACGTGCAGGTAGGTCTGGGTTGGCCAGAAAGCTGGTGCCAAAGGCTACGGCATCCAGTTTGCTCTCTTGAATCGCTTGTTCAGCCTCTTCGGCAGTGTAGCCCATGTTACCGATAAGAACGCCTTTGAAATGATGTCGTGCAGCTGTCATCACATCGCCCTTTTGTTCACCTAAAAAATCCGCTCTCATCATGTGTAGGTAGGCGATGCCGCGGGAGTCGCATTGCTGCGCCATGTAGGTAGTGAGGGCGACGGGATCGCTGTCCTTCATGCTGTTGTAGCTGTTCAAAGGTGAAAGGCGAAGACCCACACGATCAGCTCCCCAAACGTCAATGGTTGCATCCAAAACCTCCAGCATTAATCGTGCTCGATTTTCAATTGAGCCTCCATAAGCATCGCTTCGCTGGTTGGCGCTATCGCGCAAAAATTCATCTAGCAAGTAACCATTCGCACCGTGCACTTCGATGCCGTCAAAGCCTGCTTTTTTCGCGTTTTCAGCCGCATGGCGGAAGAGGCTGACAATGCCTGGCAATTCTTCAGTGCGTAGTTCACGCGGTACATCATAGGGCACACTACCCTTTGGGGTGTGTGCCATGTCATTTGTGATGGCTATCGAGCTAGGTGCGACTGGGATGTTTCCCCCATTCAGGTCACTGTGGCAGGCACGCCCACCATGCCAGATTTGAAGGAAAATGAGACCACCTTTGGCATGCACCGCATCCGTCACCGTCTTCCAGCCTGCGATTTGCTCTTCTGAATAGATGCCGGGTTCGGTGTGAAAAGCGCTGCAACCTTCAGCAATGGCCGTGGCCTCAGCGATGATCAGACCTGCACTAGCGCGCTGCGCATAGTATTCGGCCATCAGCGGCGTGGGCACGTGATCCAAGGTGGCACGACAGCGTGTGAGGGGTGCTAACAAAACGCGGTTCGAGATTTGAAAAGTGCCAATATTAAGTGTGGAGAGAAGTTTCATAGGTCGTTAAGAGTGGAGATCCGCGTGGATTATACCTTACAGTCTTTTTGTTGGGGGGGGTCACTTCAAAAGATTGAACCAAGCCTTGCGCTCAGTGATGAGTAGAAAAGCAGCTAGGAAGTAAATGACGAGGAGGGGCGGGTCTGTCAGACCTGAGCCACGGGTCAGAAATAAGTGAAAGGCGATGATGTTCACCACGATCGGTCCGAGAATTAGCAATCCGAGATTTCGCGTTTTTGGCAGGATGACTAGAAGTCCGCCCAAGATCTCAAGCGCCTTCACAAAGGCCAAATATCCCGTTGGAAATAGGGCTGCCATGAACAGTTTGTGTGGAGCGTCTGCGGCCGATGGATCTGCAGGCATTGGCATGAAGTTTAAGAAAAAATTAGCGCCAAACGTCATGAAAGCGCTTCCAAGGAGGGCTGCGGCGACAGTTGTTAGAAGTTTCATGGTTAGGATTGAATTTGCTTTTAAGATGCAGTGTTACTTGTTCACTCCGATCATGAATCAGAATCTGAATCTTGGAAATGCAGTCTTTTCGGCCTCAGTCTGACTCTTGAATAGGATATGCGTGCCAAAATAAAGCGCGATTCCGATTTGGAATCGCGCTCGTTGTTAGGAATCTGTTGAGAGAAGGATCAAAGACCAGCCTCGATCAGTTTCTCAAGTTTAACGATGTCTTTGCCAAAGTTCCGAATCCCTTCAGCGGTCTTTTCCGTGGCCATGGCGTCTTCATTGAAGAGCCAGCGGAAGCTTTTTTCATCACTGCCGATGCGTTCGATCTTCATGCCTTGCGCAGCGGAAGCATCGAGTTTTTTCACGAGCGATTCTTCAGAGGCCTGAAGCTCTCCTAGAAGTCCAGGAGAGATCGTCAACAAGTCACAGCCAGCAAGTTCGGTGATCTCTCCCTTGTTGCGGAAGCTAGCCCCCATCACTTCGGTCTTATAGCCAAAGTGCTTGTAGTAGTTGTAAATCGTTGTCACCGACTGAACGCCTGGGTCCTCGGCAGCGGTGTATTCTTTGCCTGTGCTTTTCTTGTGCCAGTCGAGGATGCGTCCCACAAAGGGAGAGATCAGTTTGATGCCGCCTTCCGCACAAGCCACGGCTTGAGCGAGGCTGAAGAGTAGAGTGAGATTGCAATTGATACCTTCCTTCTGGAGGATCTCAGCGGCCTTGATGCCTTCCCAGGTTGAGGCGATTTTGATCAAAATCCGCTCGCGAGGAATGCCTGCGGCTTCATACATGCCGATCAGCTGACGTGCTTTGTCCACATTGCCTTGAGTGTCAAAGGAGAGGCGCGCATCCACTTCAGTCGAGACACGGCCGGGAACAATCTTCAAGATTTCCAATCCGAAAAGGATCAGGATTCGATCCATGACGGCTTCCACTTTCGCCAAACCTGTCAGGCTGCTGCTCTTGTGCTCTGCGATGGCTTGATCCACCAAGGACTTGTACTCTGCTTTCTGAGATGCCTGAAGAATGAGTGATGGATTCGTCGTCGCATCTTGGGGCTTGTAGGCCTTCATGGCTTCGAAGTCTCCGGTATCGGCAACGACAGTGGTGAATTGTTTGAGCTGGTCGAGCTGGGTCATAGGCTTGTGTCTTTAGGGGCCGCGAGAGTAAGGGGCACTAGCCGGGATGCAAGCGGCAGTCTCGGCTGAGCAATGGCATGTCCGCAGACATTTTTTCGTCTCTACTTTCAGCTGAACAACGCACACAAGTCGGCCTTTTAGCATGAACTGCGTCGAAAGAAGAGGGTGAATTCATGCCGGTTGTAGGTCAGATGGGTTTGGGCAAAAAGCGTCAGACGTGCGCTCTGTGCCCTCTTTACGATTCGATCAAAAAGAGCACAGGGGCTGTCTAGATCCTCCACCTTGGGTAGCTTGAGGGTGAAGACGACGATGCCTCCAGGTTTGAGCGACTTGGATAGCCGCCTGACGTGGTCGATGGACTCTTCCGGTGGGCCATTCATGTCGTCGAGCAAAGCATCGTAAAGGCAGCCTGGATCAGGTTGAAAATCGGCGACATCAGCGTGGACAAAGCGAAGCCCTGGCTTGCCATTTAGCCGTGGATCCAAGGGAGATCGGTCGATGGCCGTTACCCGCTGCTTTTTCGCCAAAAGCTCAGAGGTCATGCCTCCAGGGCAGGCGCCAAGCTCTAACCAATGACTGCCAGGTGGTAAAGGCGGCTGATGCATCCGCAGATAATGCAGCGCCTCGGCGATTTTGGCTCCAGCTCGGCTGATTGTGTCAGGTGCGTTTTGGTCAATGAATTTACTGCCTCCAGCAAATAGGCCGTTGCAGTGCTTGGGGCTTTGAAGGCCAGCATAAAGACCTTCTTTGCCTACAAGACAGAAGAGCGTTTCACGTTCCGCGTCTTGATCTTCAATCTCGTGAATATGAGTGGGTGAAAAGACCTGAAGTAGTCTGCCCCGGAGGTTGCCGGCTAGGCTGCGAAAATAGCGATCTGGCGATGTCGGGTGCAGCACACCGGTAAATATAGCTTGTGGCGATTGTCCGGCAAACTTGGCCAGCAGGGCTTGAGATGCTTTTTCGATGAAACCTTCGATCTTCGATGGGTTGCATGGCCATGAATGCTGTACCGGGAGATTCCAACGGACAAACTTGGCGATAGGGTGCTTTTGCAGTAGGGAAGGATTCGGCAAGCCAACCCAATGGTAGTCCATTCCCAGGCGCTTACCTGGGGTGGCTTCCAGTTTGCGGAGTATCTCTGGTGCTAAGGCATCAAAAATTTCGGGGACGCGGACTAGCCAGGGCTGAGGATGAGCAGAGGAGGTTGACGACAACACACGCACCTGATGGTGGAAAAGGAGACTTCTGTCATCTTAGAAACCCAGAGAAGATGGAACGATTTGGCACAAATGAGTCATCCGTGTTGAGCTTAATTGGCGTTTAGGCCAAAAGAGGCCAAGTGTGCAAACCACGTTCGATCCTTGCCAATCCAGGCGTGGCAAGGCTTTCAGTTGCTGTGGCATAGCCGAAGCGAAGGAAGCGGTAAATCACCAACCACCCAACCCACCATGTCCCCTGAAAAATTCACGGTTAAGCTCCAAGAGGCCTTCAATGCTTGTCAGTCCATTGCCACACGGCACGGTCATCAGGAGCTGAAACCTACCCATATTCTCCTATCCCTATTGGAGCAGGAGGGGGGCATTGCGCAGCCTCTTTTTCAGAAAGCCGCCGTCAATCCTGAGGCTGTCTCGCTTCTCTCCGCGAACGTCTCCCACATCCTCGCAAAACAGCCCAAAGTCAGCGGCAGTACGAGTGGTCTTTACCTCTCTAGCGAGTTCCGCGAACTCATGACGAGAGCCGAGGACGAGCAGAAGAAGCTCAAGGATGAATATCTCAGTGTCGAGCACGTGTTACTGGCGCTTTTCAAGACGAAATCGGAGCTTTCTGAGGTGCTGAAGCAGGCCGGGCTGACCTACGATACAATATCGAAGGCGTTAACCGCAGTGCGTGGCAGTCAACGCGTGGTGGACCAGGACCCCGAGGGCAAATACCAGACGCTGGAAAAATATGGGACGGATCTCACTGCTCGTGCGAAGCAGGGCAAGATCGACCCTGTGATCGGTCGTGACGAAGAAATTCGCCGAGTCATGCAGGTGCTCAGTCGTCGCACGAAAAATAATCCCGTGCTTATCGGCGAGCCCGGCGTCGGCAAGACGGCTATCGCCGAGGGCCTCGCACGTCGCATCGTCGCCGGTGATGTGCCGGATTCGCTGAAGGGCAAACGCCTCATCAGCATGGATCTCGGCGGCATGATGGCTGGTGCGAAGTTTCGTGGTGAGTTCGAGGAGCGCCTCAAAGCCTTCCTCAAAGAGGTCACTTCGAGCGAGGGTGAGATCATTCTCTTCATTGACGAGCTACACACCATTGTGGGTGCGGGCAAAGCCGAAGGCGCGATGGATGCTGGCAATCTTTTGAAGCCTCAGCTTGCCCGTGGTGAGCTGCGCTGCATTGGCGCAACCACGCTGGACGAATATCGCAAGCATATCGAGAAAGACCCTGCGCTGGAGCGTCGCTTCCAGCCGGTGAAAGTCGGTGAGCCAAGCGTGGAGGACACCATCGCCATCCTACGTGGCCTCAAAGAACGCTACGAAGTCCACCACGGCGTGCGCATTCAAGACAACGCGATCATTGCCGCCGCTACGCTGAGCAATCGCTACATCACTGACCGCTTCCTGCCGGACAAAGCCATCGATCTCGTCGATGAAGCTGCAAGTCGCATTAAGATTGAGCTCGACTCCATGCCTACGGAGATCGACGTCATCGAGCGCGAGATCATGCAGGACGAAATGGAGCGCCAGGCCCTCAAAAAGGAAAAAGACGCCGCTTCCAAGGCCCGCCTCGAAAAACTCGAGCGCGAGATCGCCGACCTCAAAGAGAAGTCCTCCGCCCTAAAGGCCCAGTGGATGAAGGAAAAGGAATCCGTGGATGCTGGTCGCAAAGTTAAAGAGGAAATCGACCGCTTGCGCACCGAACTCGAACAAGCCCAACGCCGTGGTGACTTCGGTCGCGCCGGTGAGATCCAATACGGCCTCATCCCAAACCTCGAAAAGAAGCTCGCTGAGACTTCTACGGAGAACAAAGAGCCACGCACCGCACACACCTTGCTGCGCGAAGAAGTCACCGAAGAAGACATCGCTCGTGTCGTCGCGAATTGGACCGGTATTCCCGTCTCACGCCTACAAGAAGGCGAACGTTCGAAGCTCATCAAAATGGAAGAGCGACTCAGCGCCCGTGTCATCGGGCAAAAGGATGCCATCGTTGCCGTCAGTAACGCTGTGCGTCGGGCACGTGCGGGCATTCAAGATGAAAATCGCCCGATCGGCAGTTTCCTCTTCCTTGGCCCCACAGGCGTCGGCAAGACGGAGCTTTGCAAAGCGCTCGCCGAGTTTCTTTTCGATGACGACAGCGCCATGACGCGTATCGACATGAGCGAATACATGGAGAAGCACAGCGTCAGCCGCCTCATCGGTGCGCCTCCTGGCTACGTTGGCTATGAAGAAGGTGGCCAGCTCAGCGAAACTGTGCGCCGCCGTCCCTACAGCGTCGTCTTGTTCGATGAGGTCGAAAAAGCACACCCTGATGTCTTCAACGTCCTGCTTCAAGTGCTCGACGATGGCCGCATCACCGACGGACAAGGTCGCACAGTCGATTTCAAAAATACGGTCCTTATCATGACCAGTAACATCGGCAGCAGCGCCATCCAGGACGTCAGCAATCCTGAGCAGCGAGACGCCTTGGTCCGCGACAGCCTCAAGCAGTTCTTCCGCCCCGAGTTCCTTAACCGCATCGACGAGATCGTCATCTTCGACCGCCTCGACGCCGCGCAACTCGATCAGATCGTTAAGATCCAGCTCCAGCGCGTGATCGATCGCCTTGCCAAGCAAAACATCCACCTCACCGTCAGCGAAGATACCACCCGTTACCTCGCCGATGCGGGCTTCGATCCTGTCTTCGGCGCTAGACCTCTCAAACGTGCCATCCAAAAGCACCTGCTCGATCCGCTCAGCTTAGCGGTCCTCGAAGGCGGCTTTAAAGATGGTGATCAAATAACAGCGATGATGAAGGATGGGAGGCCAGCGTTTGAGAAGAGGTGAGGCTCATCGCTCACCTTGTGCTACTCGCATCTTCAGTTGCTGTCCCGAATAACCGATGACCTCCAGGAAACGCATCGCCGGAAAGTGGGCGGCAGTCTTTCCTGACTGCCGCAGCTGAAGCGTCTGGAAATGCTACGCCAAAGCGCGAGACGACTGCGCATTACCTTACAGTAGCCTTCCGAACCCAATGGACACTCCGTTCGAAAAGCTGTTGGCGAGGCTAGCTGATTACGGCGTGAAATTCGTCTGCATCTGAGGCGTTGCCATCGCGCTCCAAGGCTACCTGCGCACCACGGAGGATGTGGATGTGCTCATCGAAGCAGGGCGCGAAGACGTCACCCGCGTTCTTGATGCACTGGCTGACTATGGCGAGGGGTTTGCCCGTGAACTCACTCCTGAAGACTTCACCGATGACGAAGGTGCCATCCGCATTGTGGAAGAATCCGAGTTCTGCCAGATCGACATCTTCACACAGATGATCGGCTTGAATTATGCCGACCTGCTTCCGGATGCCGGGACACTCGAGCTTAACGGACACATCATCCGCTACGCTTCCAAAGCCTCCCTCATCCGGCTCAAATCATCGTCGGTCCGCGAGAAGCACCAGCTGGATGTGATGGTTTTGCAGCGCCTTGAGCAGCAAGTCTGGGCGAAATGAGCCTCGCTATCCTCGAAGCAAACTTGGGAGAAGGCGATCCCATGACCACGATGCAGAAGCGCGGTGAAGTGGTTTTTGGCTGAGTTGGCCCCATGGGGCTATTTTTTGCACAAGGTCCATCGGCGTTCCTGTTGGACTCGTGCTGCATTCGCGCTAGGTCTCGCGGCTACTACCCCCACTGATTTCCATGATTACAGGACACCATCTCATCGCAGGCCGTGAGGCTGCATCTGATCATTCGCCTTTTCAGGCGGAGAATCCTTCCACCAGCCAGAAGCTTGAGACTTTCTTTGCTGAGGCAAGTTTGGCCGAGGTGGATGAAGCTTTAAAGGCGGCGGATGGTTCGTTTGATTCTTTGCGTGCGGCTTCGGTGGAGACGCGCGCGCTGTTTTTGGAGACTTTAGCCGATGAGATCCTGGCCTTGGGTGAGCCACTTCTGGAACGAGCTCATGCGGAAACGGCTTTGCCCATGCCTCGGTTGATGGGTGAGCGTGGACGCGCAGTGAATCAGTGCAAAATGTTCGCAGCTCTGATTCGCGAAGGCTCTTGGGCTGCGCTGAGTATCGATCAAGCTCAGCCAGAGCGAGCGCCGGTACCGAAGCCGGATGTGCGCAAGATGCTTTTGCCCATCGGCCCAGTGGTCGTCTTTGGCGCGAGCAACTTTCCTTTCGCCATCGGGGTCGTGGGCACCGACACGGTCTGCGCTCTGGCGGCAGGATGCCCAGTTGTGGTGAAAGGTCACCCTGCGCACCCTGGTACCTGTGAGATGTTGGGTCGTGCGGTGATGAAGGCTTTGGCCAAAACGGGCTTGCCAGAAGCTGCGTTTTCGCTGCTTCAGGGGCGTGGACATGAGCTCGGACGTGGGCTGGTTGAGCATCCTCTGACCCAGGCCGTGGCCTTTACAGGATCGCTGCGTGGGGGGCGTGCTTTGATGGACATCGCGGCAGCACGTGAACAGCCGATTCCGGTGTATGCGGAGATGGGCTCGATCAACCCTGTCTTCCTGCTGCCTGGCGCGCTGAAGGAGCGTGCAGCGAAAATGGGTGAGGCTTACATCGGATCAGTCACCATGGGTGTCGGACAGTTTTGTACTAACCCAGCTGTCGTACTGGGCATGAAGGGCGTGACTCTGGAGACCTTTGTGCAGAGTGCTGCCGAGCATGCCGTGAAGTTTCAGCCTCAAACCATGCTGCATCGTGGTATTTGTGAAACCTACGAGGCGGGAACGGCGGTGTGGAGCACGATCGGCGGGGTGAAGTTAGCTGGGCAGTCTGAGTCTGTGCCTAACAATGAGGCCACGCAGGCGGCTTGTCGCATCTTTTCGACAAGCTTGGATATCCTGGAGTCGAATGAAGAACTGCGCCGTGAAGTTTTCGGCCCGTGTTCGATCGTAGCTTCTTGTGATACGATGGAAGATATGTTGCGCTTTGCCCGCAGCCTGGATGGTCAGCTTACGGCTGCTATTCATGGCACACCTGAGGATTTGCGTGAATGCGCTGCCTTGATTCGTGTACTGGAGCGCAAGGTGGGACGTTTGATTTTCAATGGCTTTGGTACGGGCATCGAGCCTTGCCCATCCATGCATCATGGGGGGCCTTATCCTTCAGCTAGTCACAGCTTCTTCACCAGCATCGGTACCGATAGCATTCTGCGTTTTGTGCGGCCGGTGAGTTATCAGGGCTTCCCTGATGATTGTTTGCCAGCGGCGCTTCAAAATGCCAACCCAAGCGGTGCGATGCGGTTGGTGGATAGTCAACTAACTCGGGACGCGATGTGATCGCAAAAAAGCCAGTTCTCGAAAGGATCGAGAACTGGCTTAGCCGAGCTGAAATGAATTACAGTGCAGCGATGACGGCGTCGCCCATTTCTTTGGTGTTTACCTTCCGTGTTCCTGGAGCAGCGCTGAAGATATCACCAGTGCGAAGGCCGGTGTCGATGACCTTCTTGACGGCGGACTCAATCTGCACGGCTTCTTTTTCGAGCCCGAGGGCGAAACGGAGCAGAAGTGCTGCAGAGAGAATCTGCGCAATCGGGTTGGCGATGCCCATGCCAGCAATATCGGGGGCGGTACCGCCGGAAGGCTCGAAGAGGCCGAAGTAGAGGCCATCGCCCTTCGGCTTGCCGAGGCTGGCGCTGGCGAGCATGCCGAGCGAGCCGGCGATCATGGCCATCTCATCGCTCAAAATGTCGCCGAAGAGGTTTTCGGTGACAAGCACGTCGAAGCTGCGCGGAGCTTTGATGAGCTGCATAGCGGCGTTATCGACGTAAAGGTGGGCGAGGGTCACATCCGGGTATTCCTGGGCGACTTCGATCATCGTTTCGCGCCAGAGGACGGAGTTGGTGAGCACGTTGGCCTTGTCCACGCTGGTGACGTGCTTGCGGCGGAGCTGCGCGGCCTTGAAGGCGACGTGGGCGATGCGCACGATCTCGCTCTTTTTGTAAACCATGGTGTCGATGACCTCAATATCGCCATCGGGCAGTGTGCTGCGGCTCTTTGGCTGGCCAAAGTACATCCCGCCGGTCAATTCACGCACGCAGAGCACATCGAAGCCTCCTTCGATGAGGTCGGGACGGATGGGCGAGGAGCTGGTGAGCGCTGGATAGCAGATGCCGGGCCGCAGGTTGGCGAAGAGTCCGAAATGCTTTCTCAGTGGCAACAAAGCACCGCGCTCGGGCTGTTCGTTAGGTGGGAGCTTTTCCCACTTGGGGCCGCCGACGCTGCCAAAGAGGATGGCATCGGCTTGCTCGCAGGTTTGGACGGTCGTTTCGGGCAACGCCTTACCCACGGCATCGATGGCGGCACCGCCGACGAGCTCATGATGGTAATGAAACGTGAGGCCGGAACGGCTGGCGATGGTATCTAGGACGCGAAGGGCCTCGGCCATGACTTCTGGGCCGATACCGTCGCCGGGGAGGACTGCGAGGTTGTATGTGCGGGACATGAGGCTCGCGTCTATGCAGGGGAATCGAGGTTGGGCAAGAAGAGAAGTCGGCCCGCTCGTCAGGCTGGGATTGAGCAAATTGAGCCATTTGCGGGTCAAACCTCATGCGAGAGCCGACAAATTTTTAAGATTGCCATCCTGTCCTGCTGTCAATACGCTGTGCTTACAAGCCATGAAAACTCCCTCCTCAACCCTTTGCCTTGCAACCCTGACGATGCTGCTTGCGGTTACTTTTGTGAGAGGTCAGACGATTCAGCTTCTCAAAGACGTCAACACCACTCCGCCTGCTGCCTCCTCACACGTGGAGTCGATGCTTTTGGCGGGAGGGCGCATTTATATTTCAGCCGATGATCCTGTATCGGGGGCTGAGCTTTGGTCCATGGCCATTCCGTCCAGCTTTAACACACCGTCTGCCACGGCAGTGGATGCTGAGGGAAATGTTTATGTGCTAGATACGCCGAATCACACGATCCGTCGTATCTCTGCGTCCGGTTTAGTGACGACTCTGGCGGGCCGTCCAGGTGTGGCGGGTGGTGAAAATGGGGCTGGGATCAACGCAACCTTTCGTTCGCCGGAGGGCATTGCCGTCGATGGCAATGGTAATATCTATGTCGCCGATACTGGCAATCATGCCATTCGTCGTATCAATTCGCTTGGGATTGTCACGACAGTGGTCGGATCCATTGGCAATCAGGGCACCACCAATGGCACGGGAGCAAATACGCGTCTCCGTTCGCCAAGAGGGGTTGCCATCAATGCTGCGGGCTCAGTGATGTTCATTGCCGACAGCGGAAATCATACCCTGAGAAGGGTGACTCTAACAACGACACCAGCAACACCGGCCCTAGCCGAAACCGTAACGGCGAACGTGAGCCTCATGGCTGGATCAGCTCAGGTTTCTGGTTCCGACAACGGCACAGGCAGTGGTGCCAAGTTTAACAATCCTACCTCGATTGTCATGGACAACAGCCGCACTGCTTATGTGACTGACACCGGTAATCATACCATTCGTCGCGTCACGGAAGGTGGTACCGTGACCACACTCGCAGGAACGGCGGGTAGCACTGGAAGTCAAAATGGCACGGCAGCAGCTGCATTGTTCAATTCACCGAGAGGTATCGCTGTTGAGCCGAGTGGTAGCAATATCTACGTGGCTGACACTGCGAATCACTTGATCCGGCGTATCACGACAGCAGGTGTGGTGACGACGCTAGCGGGACTAGCGGGCGTTGCAGGTTCTGTCGAGGGCACCGGAATCGCTGCTAATTTCAGCAGTCCCCGCGGCATCGCTTTTCGCGGGAACCTTCTGTACGTGGGAGATACGCAGAACCATGTGGTTCGCACGGTTTCGACCACCGCCGGCTTAACGGCACTTTTTGCGGGTCGAGTGGCTGCTCAAGGTGCAGCTGACGGAGCCTCTGTGGTGACGGGTTCGGTGGCTCCTGCGATGCTCAAAGACATCCTCCCTGGTTCATTAGGCTCGGCTCCAGCCAAGCTTACCGTGGTCGGCAATCGGCTCTTTTTCACGGCAATCGATGCTACGGGACAGCGTGATCTTTGGGTGACGGATGGGACGCCTACGGGAACCAATCGGGTCACAACATCCGCCTTTTATCCGGCACCGCCTGGTGAGCCTGACCAGTTAACCAATGTGAATGGCACCCTTTTCTTCCAAGGTTATAGTTCGAGTCAGGGTCTTGAGCTATGGAAAGCGACAGTGGCTGGCAATGGTACGGTGACCGCAGAGCTTGTGAAAGACATTAATACGGAAGAAGGGCAGGGCTCGTCGACGATGAACTATTTCAGCACGGGGACTTCTTTGCTTTTTGCTGCTTTTGATGGGAATGACCCTGATGGCGATCCACTCACCCCACCTCGGGGGTTCGAGTTGTGGAAGAGCAATGGAACAACAGCTGGCACTGCGCTTTTGGCCGATTTATTTCCCGGCTCGACGGATTCTCTTCCAAGGGACTTTGTTTCGTTTGGTGGTTTCACCTATTTTAGTGCTGATGGACAAACCTCCGCACCTCCCGTCGAAGCGATTGGGAGAGAACTTTTCCGCTTGGACAACTCCTTAAGCAATCCAGCATTGGTCGCTGATATCGCGACGGGTGGATCAGGATCTGAACCTCGCGACTTTGTGGTATCGGGCGGTAACTCAGCCAACGGCGGTCGGCTTTACTTTACCGCGAGTACCTTGAATCAAGGCCGTGAACTTTGGGTGTTGGATGAGCAAACAGGATTGACTTCACCGACTTTGGTTACTGATCTTTTCAATGGTGTTACGGATTCAGGGGTCAGCAACCTGACGCCTTACTTGGACCCTGAGAGTGATCCTAACCGTCCACAAAAAGTTCTTTTTACCGCTGACAACAATAACAACATTGGCACGGAGCTTTTTGCGAGCGATGGAACAAGCATCGGCACGAGGCTCGTCAGCGATTTGGAGTCAGGACCTGACTCATCTGTCCTGAGCAACTTTATTCAAACCTCACCAGGTTGGGTTATCTTCACCAAAGAGTCTGTTGATGGAACTCTGACGCTCTATTCTACAAATGGTAGTGATGTGAATGTAGTGGAAGATTTTCTAACGGAAACTACAGGCACTCCGAGCCAGGATGCTAAACGGTTTCGTTCGCCTGTGAAGTTGGGCACTCAAGTTCTGTTTTTGTTGGGTGCGGATGAGCTGTGGATCACGGACGGGCTTAGCGATGCTGGCACTTATCTTGTGCATCGCTTTCGCAGCGGATCACAAGGCTCTGAAGCAAGAGACTTCACGAGGATGAGCGATGGTAGAACAGTCTTTACCGCGGTGACAGAAGCTGCTGGACGTGAACTATGGATCACAGGTGTCGATGGTGTGACGTCTGCCTTACCTCAAGTCGTCGCAGGTGAACTGGATGGAGATCCACAAAATTTGACAGCCACGACGGATGGTCGTGTTTTCTTCACTGCGGCTGATGCAGACAGCAATCGTGAACTTTGGGTCACGGACGGTATTGCAATTACGAAAGTCAAAGAAATCAATTCAAGCGCGGGGAGCGATCCGAATCATTTATTCTGGCATCAGCCCAGCACGGGCTCGGGTCGACTGTATTTTTCAGCAGCTGACCAGAGTGGCGATCAGGAGTTGTGGATTTCTGATGGCACTAGTGTCGGCACGGTTCTTGTGCTGGATATCAACACGGGTATCCCGCCGTCCAATCCAGGTTCATTCGGAGCTTTGGGCAATACAGTTTATTTTGCAGCTTCGCGTGCCACTGATGGACGTGAGTTGTGGAAGACCCAAGGGACAGAGGCCACAACTTCCAGGGTGCTTGATTTTAACACAGGTGCCGGAAGTTCAGATCCAGAGGATCTCGTTGTGATGAATGTTCCTGGGGTTGGTCAGAGGTTGTTTTTTAGCGTTTTTGGTTTCGCTCCGACCAATCTACGCCGCAATACAGGCCGTGAATTATGGATGACCGATGGAACCGATCCTGGAACAAGTGTGGTGAAGGATATCATCTTGCTAAGCACCTCGTCGCTAGAGGCCGGTAATGCATGGGTGACCTTATCAAATAACCGAATTTTCTTCGTTGCTGATGATGCGAAAACTGGAAAAGAGCTGTGGATGAGCACAGGCGTTAGTGGAAACGCGACTTTGGTCAAAGACATCCGCACAAACTCAGTTGGAATAGGCCTGACGCAGGGTTCAGAACCTACTCATTTGGTGAATGCCAATGGTCGGATTTTCTTCTTGGCGGATGATGGCGTGAATGGGCGTGAACTCTGGACGAGCACAGGAACGTCAGCCAGCACAGTGTTGGTGCGGAACATCGCTGCAGGAAGCGCCAGCCCAGGTATTCAAGATCTCATCGCAGTCGGCGATATCGTTTGTTTTACTGCCGATGATGGTGTGAGCGGCCGTGAGGTCTGGGTTTCTGATGGCAGCAGCGCTGGCACCTTCATGCTTGAGGATATGCTTCCCGGAGATCGAACCTCCAGCCCATCCTCACTTGCTGGTTTTGGCACGAATCTTTACCTTTCCGCTGCAGATTCACAATATGGTCAAGAGCCACGCATTGCGGAACTTCCCGCAAAAATCGCGCTGGAGCAGCCTCTAGGCACTTACCTCACGGAAAGCGGGGTTCACACGGTTAATTTCACCCCGAGTTCACCCCTCTCTTTTGCGGCACCGGGAGTGACGTTACCCATTCGAATCTCGAATGCGGGTATCAGTCCTTTGAGAAACTTGGCAGCAACTCTTTCCGGGCGTCACTCAGGTGATTTCAAGATTGTCTCATCCAAATTGCCCACTTCGATCACTGCTGCAGAGCCGTTCCTTCTTCAGGTGCAGTTTTTGCCAAAAGAAGGAGGGACCCGAGAGGCAGTGTTGACCATTCTGAGTTCTGATCAAGAGACCCCACAATTTGTCATCAATCTTAGTGGCGTATGCTCGAAGGATCCAACGGTAACAACACATCCGTCTTCGCTAGCGGTGAAAGTAGGACAGCCAGTGAGCTTCAATGCAGCTGCCAGTGGAACCTCTCCACTCGCGATCCAATGGCGGAGAAACAATGCGCCAATCTCGGGGGCCACGACAAGCCCACTGTATCTCTGGAGCGCACAACTCAAGGATGCTGGCAATTATACAGCTCTTTTCAGCAATAGTGTGCGGCCTGGTGGCACGGCTGTTACGGACGCAGCTCAGTTGCTGGTGGTCGAGGATTTCAATCCCGTGCCGCGAGTCATCGTGAGCCGTGTTGGAGCGACTGTCTCGCTGACGGTTAATGCTGCAGGAACAATCACGAATTATGATTGGCAGTTTTCACAGGGAGCGCTTTCGAACGCGACCGGTGCCAATACGCGCACTCTGACTTTACGGAATGTTCAGGCGACGCAGAGTGGCACCTACTCTTGCAGGGTTTCTGGTCCCGCTGGAACTGTTGTTGGCGGCACGACAGAGTTACGCATCTTCACGACAGCTCCAGTGATCAATGCTGCACAAAACATGCCTATTGGAGTCGTGGGTGCCTTTTATCGTTATCAGATGGTGGTCTCTGCCGATGTTGCAAACACGGCCACCACTTACACGGCCACTGCTTTACCTCCTGGGTTGAGGATCGATGCGAAAACCGGCCTGATCAGCGGTCGCCCGACACGGGCTGGCAATTATACCATTTCATTGGGGGCTTCGAATGGTCTGCGTCCTGATCCTGAGCGGGTGACAGCTCAATTGCAGATTCTGGAGATGCCATCTGGATTGGACGGCATTTACACAGGCATCGTCGAACGGCAGAGCGACATCAATGCTGATGCGGGAGGTCGCTTTGATTTGACCGTCACGAAGACTGGCTCTTTCTCTGGTGCCTTACTGCTTGGGGCAGAACGCCTGCCTGTGAGTGGCAATCTGGAGTTCGCGGTAGATGCCGTAGCCGTTCCACCCGTGGCTAAAGCTCCTTATAACGCGACCGTTGTGCTCATGCGCAGGGGCATTGCCACACCTTTGACTCTTCGCTTTGAAATCAAACCTGACACAAAGGACCGTCTCATCAACGCCAGCCTGACGACACCCACTGCTACGGGCACGGTTAGCGCAGCTTTGAATGGCTGGAAGGCAGGTGCAGTGATTTCGCCATACGTAGGGCTTTACAATTTTGGCATCAGGCTGCCAATATCCATCAACGGATCTCCTAACCAAAATCGAAGTTTGCCCCAATCAGCCTTTGTTCCTCAAGGCACAGGTTTTGGTAGCTTCACGATCGCTGCGAGAGGCACCCTTAGCATTGCCGGACAGACTGCTGATGGTGAGCGCATCACCTGTGCCACATTTATCGGTCCTGATGGTGAGGTATTGCTCTACCAGAGTCTTTACACGACGACCCGAAAAGGCTCCATTCAAGGGGTTTTGAAAATAGACAAAGGGGTGGACGGTGACTTTGAGGACAATGTTATCGCAACAAGCAATTTGGCGGATATGGATTGGGTCAGGCCACCTGCAACCGCAGTGCTGTCCAGCGCTGCTGCGACACGGACATATCGTGCAGGTTTCGGTCTTCGGTCGCTTACGCCCAGTGTGACTGCTGCCGTCGCACTTGAGGCCTTTGGTGGCCTTTATCAGGCTCCGAGTGTGATCCTGAAGGTCGTCGCACCTTCTGATACATCCGATAACGCAAGTCTGAGCTTTGCTGAGGCAAATGTGCCTTCTCCTAGAGTCGATGTTCCATTGATCGCTATCAATGCCCGTAATGTGATTAAAAAGCTCCCGACATCTCCCACCACAACGATCAATGGAACTGTCCGCACGGGTGTCTTTAGCGGAAATTTTGTTCTTGAGGATGACGATGTCACTACCAGTCGGGTGAATGCCAAAGAGGTTCGTCGTTCGGTTAACTTTCAGGGACTGATTGTTCCCGAAGGAGCCGAGCATCGGGGGGTCGGCTATTTTATGCTGCCACAAATTCCAAGTCTCAGCACCGAGTTGCCTGCGACAAGTCAGCCGGTGCTCTCGGGTGTGGTAGTTTTTGACCATGATACACCATAGTGAGCTTTCCTGACGCTTGATTCCCCGGCAAACTGCGGCCAATGGAAAGTAAACGTCAGGATGTCATGCACCCGCCACATCTTTCACCTGCTTCGCGAGTTGCAGATACGCTCGCGTAAATGGCCCTATGCGGGGCGCATCACATTTGCGCTCGCCTTGATGGGTATGATGTTGCTCGTCAAAGAGGGGCATCATCTCGATAACCCGGTAGATATCGCAGGCTATGATTTTCAAAATGGTCGATTAGTCGCTGAGCAAGGAGGGCCACCTCCCAGTGCTTTGTTGAACGTTATCTCGATTGTCCTGCCTTACCTCGACCGTTGGATGATCTTGGGCGGATTGGTTTATGTTTCTATTCTTTTGCGCCAATGGGGGGTGACGCGAAAGCTTGTGGTGCCGAGCTGGGTAGCAGCGACCTCTGTGGCTGCCTGGGCTGTCGCGACCGACATCGCACATCAGCTAGGCGTGATGCAGATGACTGAGCTGGGAGAGTCGCTGTCCTTTTCGGCCTATTATGGCAAGTTGTTACTGCTGGCCACGGCACCCCTGTGCTTCAGCGGTCTGCTTCATTATTATCACCGCTGTGGTGCTTTGGATCGCTATACCATGCGCACCTTTTTGGCACCCCTTTTATTCTGTTTCGTGGCGTTTACCTCTCTCTGGCTGATCATGGATCTGCTGGATAATTTAAAGGACTTTCAAGAAGCAGAGGCTCCGATTGGAAGGGTGCTTTTGTTTTATCTAGGAGTCTTGCCATTCATTTTTGTTTCGGTGATGCCGGCTTCCTTGCTGCTCTCTGTGCTTTACACCCTAACGCGGATGTCGCGGGCCAATGAGATTATTGCGATGCTCGGCGCAGGTAGAAGTGTGCTTCAGATTCTGGGGCCTTTGTTGGTCGTTTCAGCCGTGATTTCGGTGATTTCGATGTCTGCAAATTATCACTGGGCGCCAAGATCTGAGGGAAAAAAACAAGCGGTGATCCGCGGCTTAGAAGGTCATCAAAAGGATAGCATCATGCAGTCCTCGGTGATGTATCGTGATCCAGGTTCAGGACGCACTTGGTTCATTGCCTCCATGCCGTTCTCGCTACGTGACGGTCGGCTTCGTGGTGTCCAAGTGCGCGAAGTCGATGCGCGCTCACAGCTTACGCGGGTGATTCATGCTGACTCAGTGACTTGGTTCCCGGGTGGCTCCTGGCGGTTCTTTGATGGCAAAGAGGTGTTCTACAAAGACGGCCAGCCTGTGAGCATTCGTGAGTTTCCTCGTGATTCCTCAGGTTGGCAGCAGATTGATATTCGTCACTTCACTGAGACGCCATGGAGTATGATCAGTCACGATTTGAAACCTGATTTCATGGGCGTGCCGGAAATCATTTCCTACCTGCGCGCACGGCCAGCAGATCATCCTAGTCGCCTTGCTCCCTTTCACGCTCACCTTTACCATCGCTTTGCTCTGCCTTGGCAGTCATTTGCTTTGGCTCTTGTCGCAGCTCCTCTTGGTATTGCTTACTCGCGCCGTGGGGCTGTCGGCGGTATCGCTGGTTCTATTTTCATTTTCTTCGCTTTACTGTTCTTGAATAACCTCTGCCTGAACCTGGGTAAAGGTGGGCATCTGCCGAGTTGGTTGAGCTCATGGATTCCACATCTTCTGTTCGGTTTTTTAGGCCTTGTTTTGCTGCACTACCGTTCCCAAAATAAAGATCTGCCACGCCTGTCTCAGCTTTTCCGGCAGGCCAGCACCCGCATCGTGCGGCCGCGCAACAGGCAAGCTGCTTAATGGGTATTTCCGAGTGGTGTTTCTTGCGCGCTTGCCTTGTGCCTCTCGTTGTTTCAATGCATAGCTGATTTTTCCCACGCATGATTCAAAACTGGTCTATCCGCTCCCGAGCAACTCATTGCGCTCATTCGGGACGTGCTTTTGCTGAAGGCGAGGTGTTTTACACCGCCATTTATTTCGATCCTGAAACCAGTGGTTACCTACGGCGAGACGTCGGTATGGATGTTTGGCGCGAGGAGATCGCAGAGAGAAAGCCCATCGCTTACTGGCGAACCAGCTATACGCCAGTGTTGGTCGAGGCTAAGCCAGAGGTCGCTAGCAAAGAAAGCGCCATGGCCCTACTCCAGCGGTTTATTGAGGAAGATAATCCGATCACCGAAAATGCACGCTACATCTTAGTGTTAATGCTTGAGCGGAAGCGCATCTTGAGTCCGACAGCTACCAAGGAGATTGATGGAGCCAAGATGCTCTTTTATGAGAACAAAAAAACGGGTGAAGTCTTCCTGGTCCGCGATCCTGAGTTGCGACTTGATGAACTGGCTCAGGTGCAGGATGAAGTCGCGATGCTACTGGGCTTTGGCGGGCCTGCTGCTGATGCGGCTAAGGTAGCTGGTATGCAATTCACACCTGAAGGAGTGCTGGTTCCTGCCGATATGCCCCAAGTCACGGAGCAAAGCGAGCCTGCCCCCTTGATGGCGGAAGCTGTAAGCTCCGAGCCAGTCATAGAATCTGAGGCCGATTTTATCGCCATTCAGGAAGTGGACGAACCCGCCAAA
>JBIKYV010000171.1:0-7735 GCA_044355075.1 Prosthecobacter sp. | reverse complement strand
CGGCGGGCTGTGCGGTCTGCCATGACCACAAGTATGATCCGATCACGCAGAAGGAGTTTTATTCCCTTTATGCCTTTTTCAACAGTGCGGCTGATCCGGCAATGGATGGAAACATCCTGCTGACACCGCCGGTTCTGCGCCTGTCCACGCCGGAGCAAAAGGCGGAGCTGGCGCGGCTGGAGGCAGACATCGGCCGCCAGCAGACCCGCATCCGGGAGGCCATCGCCAGCCTGAACTACACTGATCCTTCCCAGGTCACGCCGCCGCCCCCGGTGCAGACGAGCGAAGTGCTGTGGTTCGAGGACAGCTTCCCCCCTGCCGCGAAGGTGGAGGCGACGGGTGAGCCTACGCAACTCATCAGCCAGGCGCAGGGGCCGGTGTTCAGCGGCAAGGCAGCGCTGCGGCGTAAGGCCAAGGGCGTGGCCCAGGATTTCTTCAGCAGTGGCGGCAGTTTCGAGGTGCCCGCGAATGGCAAAATCAGCGTGCAGTGTTGGATCGACCCGAAGGATGAGCCCAAGGCGATCATGCTGCAGTTTCACACCAGTGGCTGGAATCACCGTGCAGTGTGGGGGCAGGAAGGGGCCATTCCTTTTGGCAAGGTGCGCACGCCTGAGCGTGTGATGATGGGTGCGCTGCCTGTGTCAGGGCAATGGCTGAAGTTGGAGTTCCCGGCGGAGAAGGTGGGGTTGAAACCGGGCATGAAGATCACCGGTTATGCTTTCACCCAGTTCGATGGCACGGTGGTCTGGGATCGGCTGGCAATGAGTTCACGCGTGGAGCCAGCGAAGGACCCTCAGTGGTCGTGGAAGGTGTGGACGGAGAGAAACCAAGGCCGTCGGGTGGAAGGCCTGCCCAACGATCTGCAAACGCTGGTGCGTGGGAAAAAGGCGGTCGAATGGTCAGAGGCCGAGGTGAAGCGTCTGAAGGACTGGTGGCTCGAAAACGAATACCAGGGCGCGCGGGACATCGTGCAGGGGCCTCGGGCAGAGAAACTGGCGCTAGAGGGCAAGCGCAAGTCGCTGGAGGACTTGATCCCAGCTACTTTCATCATGGCGGATTTGCCGCAGCCTCGGGACAGCTTTGTCATGAGCCGCGGGCAGTATGATCAGCCTGGGGAAAAGGTGAGCCGAGCGACGCCAGCCGTTTTTCCTCCGCTGAAGAAGGGCAGCCCCACGCGCCTGGACCTAGCGGACTGGCTCCTTTCCCCCGAGCATCCACTGACAGCAAGGGTGCAGGTGAATCGCTTCTGGCAGCAGTTTTTCGGCACAGGGTTGGTGAAGACGAGCAATGACTTTGGCTCTCAGGGGGAGCCCCCGAGCCATCCCGAGTTGCTCGATTGGCTGGCGGTGACCTTCCGCGAGAGCGGTTGGGACATGAAGGCTCTGGTGCGGATGCTGGTGACCTCCCACACCTATCGGCAGAGTGCGGCCTTCACCTCACCAGGGGCGGAAACG
This sequence comes from Prosthecobacter sp., assembly GCA_044355075.1. Taxonomy (GTDB): domain Bacteria; phylum Verrucomicrobiota; class Verrucomicrobiia; order Verrucomicrobiales; family Verrucomicrobiaceae; genus Prosthecobacter. The sequence goes on along the minus strand of JBIKYV010000171.1, from coordinate 6,281 downwards.
GACCCTGAAAATCGCCTACTGAGCCGTGGGCCTCGCTTCCGCCTGGATGCGGAGGTGGTGCGTGACAGCGCGCTTTTTGTCAGTGGCCTGCTGAGCCCGAAGATCGGCGGCAAGGGGGTGAAGCCCTATCAACCGGAGAACATTTGGGAGCCGGTTGGCTTTGGCGGTAGCAACACGCGCAATTATCTCCAGGACCGCGGTGAGAATCTTTACCGGCGTAGCCTTTACACCTTCTGGAAGCGCACGGCGCCGCCTCCGGCGATGACGACGTTTGATGCGCCGAATCGTGAATCTTACTGCCTGCGTCGTGAGCGCAGCAACACACCGCTGCAAGCGCTGAATCTGATGAATGACGTGCAGTATGTGGAGGCTTCGAGAAACTTTGCCCAGCGTCTGTTGCAAGCTGGGGGCAGCGTCGATAGCCGCATCACCGCAGCCTTCCGCGCTGTCGCCAGCCGCTACCCGAGTGCGGAGGAGGCGGAGACGATGCGCGCGGCACTCGAGCAGCATCTGGCGGCTTATCGTGCCAAGCCGGATGCAGCACGCCTAGCGATCCAGTATGGCGAATCTAAATCTGATGAGAAGCTAGATCCTGTAGAGCTGGCCGCATGGTCACTCCTCTGCAATCTGCTGCTGAATCTGGATGAAGCTGTTACACGCGGGTAATCGCAGGTGGTTGCTGGCGGAGCTCAACGGTAGGAAAGCTTGAGCGGCTTCGGGGCGCGCTTGGGTTTCGGGCGTTAGGTCGTCACTCATGCTGTCGCTGGTGCGGTCCAGAATACCCCGGATTTGCTTCAGAACCGATCAGCGGATGAAGGCAGGATCTTGGGGCGGAGGAGCGCACACTTTGCCCAACGTGGCTTCTCAGTTAGCGGCAACGGGCACCAAGATTGGAGGTTGATCTACCGTTGGTTACTTTCCAAACCTGAGACTGTCTTTTCCCAACCCATGAAACGCATCTTCCTCCCCCTCACTCTTCTGGCCGGACTCGCCGTCTGGGCTGTCTCCGCTGCTGCCCCTGCGCCGAAACCGGCTCCGCTAAAGGTGCTGATGGTTACGGGCGGCTGCTGCCACGACTACAAGAACCAGAAAATGATCCTGGCCGAAGGTCTGAGCGCGCGTGCCAATGTCGAGTTTACCATCGTTCATGAAGACGCTCCCCAGGGCAAAGACGAGCGCGAGCACCGGGTGAGCATTTATGAAAAAGACGATTGGGCGAAGGGCTATGACCTCGTCCTGCACAACGAATGCTTCGGCAAAGTGACTGATGTTGCTTTCGTCGAGCGCATTGCCAAGGCGCATCATACCGGCGTGCCAGCTGTCATGTTGCACTGCTCTACTCACAGCTACCGTGCTGCGCAGACCGACGAATGGCGCAAATGCGTCGGGCAGACCTCGATGAGTCATGAAAAGAACCGTGATCTTCTGGTGAAAAACGTGGCTCCTGAGCATCCGGTGATGAAGGGATTCCCCAGCGAATGGCTGGATGCAAAGGATGAACTCTACAAGAATGAAAAGCTCTGGGAAAACTTCGTCCCTCTAGCCAAGGCCTATGGTGAGGACACCAAGAAGGATCATTATCTCGTCTGGCTGAATACGTATGGCAAAGCCAAGGTCTTTGGCACGACGATGGGCCACAACAACAGCACCATGGAAGCACCTGTGTTCCTCGATCTCGTCGCACGTGGTTTACTTTGGGCCTGTGGCAAGCTGGATGAGCAGGGCAAGCCCCTGCCTGGCTACGAAGCGCAGCAGAAGTGAAGCTGTGTGAGTGGTGCTGGGGTCAAAAAAGAAGCGCTTCTGAAGGCTGTCTTCAGAAGCGCTGGGAGGTAAGAGGGAAGGGGATCAAGCTCCCTTGTGGTCGGTGTGGCAGGCCTTGCAGTTTACGGCTTTTTTGAAGGCCTCGACACCCGTGGCATCTTTGGCTTGGATCTTTTTCACGGCGTTGATCAGGGCCTGGCATTTGCTAGTCCAGGCGGCTTGATCACCCTTCGGCGGTTTCGCCGCGCAGATGTCCTGGCAGATTTTCAGCATCTGCGCCAGTTGCGCTTCAGTCGCCGTGCCGCCAGAGACTTTTTTGCAAAGGGCATCGTCTGGCTTGAAGGATTCCTTCATGGCCTTCTTGATGACCTCGCTGCCGTTTGCGGGTTTCGCCGCAGGTTGTTTAGCTGCGGCGGGAGGCGCGTTCGGGGCAGGCTTGTTCGCAGCGGCAGGAGCGACTGCTGGTGGCGGCGGTGGAGGCGTGGTGAGCGCGGCGATTTCAGCCTCACTGAGGCCGATGTTGACTTTCAGTCCAGGCAGCTTGCTCTCCAAGGCCGTGGCACCTGCCTTGGTCACGGCTGTTTGCCAGGCGAAGACTTTTTTCAGCCCTTTGGCAGAGGCTAGTTTCGCCAGTCCAGCATCGGTGGACTTCGTGCCGTAAAGGTTCAGGTATTCCAGCTTTGGTAGGCCTGCCAGCTTCTCTAGTGTAGCGTCGCTGACCTTGGTGTTCTCTAGGTGCAGACGCTCTAGATTGGCCAGTTTTGCTAGCGTAGCTGCTCCTGCGTCGGTGATCTGGCTGCGGGCTAGGTCTACCCAGATGATATGGGCGGCGATCGGCTGCAGCAGGGCGAGTTCCTTGTCCCCAAACTTATCAGCGGCGTTGATGACGCTGAGACGGAGTTGCTCAGTATCCTGTGCCAGTGGCATGAGGCTGGCATTCAGGGCGGTCATCTGCGTGGTGACTTGGGCGATGAGTTTCTTCTCGGCATCGCTCAGGGGTTTTGGTTTCTCTTTTTCGACTTTGGCGACCGGTGTGGCTGTTTTGGGCAGGCCTTTGGAAAGTAGCGTGGCCAGAATGCCTTCCACCTCTGGGGTGGGTTTGGCGGCTGCGATGGTGTCTTTGTCCGAGGCACCGGTATCGATCCACCACTTCAACAGGGCTATTTCTTGCTTGGTCAGTTGGGGTTCATCGGAGGGTGGCATGTGCTCGTCATCGTCTTCTGGCAAAACCGCACGCACGAGAAGTAGGCTGTCCTTGCTATTTTTGGGGACCACTGTGTTGCCACCTTCGCTGCCACCTTTCATGATGGCTGCAAAGTTGTGCAGCTGCAGCTTGCCTTTCTTTTTCTCTTCGCCGTGGCAAGCCACGCATTTGGCCTGCATGATCGGAGCGACGATGTCCTGATAGACAATGGCTTTGGCGGCGATGGCCGCGTCTAATTTCCCCCCGGCGGCGGGTGCTGGAGCTGCGGTGGCAGGTTGAGCTGCCGCGGGTTTGGCGGCCGTGGATGGAGCAGGTTTGGCGGCAGCTACGACGGCGACAGGCTTGGCATCGTCCTCGGCGGTCCAACCATTGTTGATGTGTGCCTGGGGTAGCTTGCTCTTCAGCGCGGCCACACCTGCCTTGGTCACGCCACTTTGCCAGAGATAGAGGGCTTTTAGCTGGGTCAGTCCGGCCAGCTTAGGCAGCCCAGCATCGGTGACCTTGGTATTGTAGAGGTTCAGGTATTCAAGACTGCTAAGGCCCTTGAGGTGATCGAGTCCTGCATCGCTGACGGCGGTGTTTTCCAGGTGCAGTTCCCTCAGGTTTTTCATGCTGGCGATTTTGGCCAAACCTGTGTTGGTGACCTTTGTGCGGGCGAGATCGAGAGAACTGATTTTGTCCGCCAGTGGCTTAAGCACATCCAGCCCAGCGTCACTGAACTCTTTGGCCACATTCAGCGCGGTAAAACGATAGCTTTTGGCATCTGCCGCAATGGGCATCAGGGAGACTCCGGTGCTATTGACCTTGTCGATCGCGGCCTTTAATGCTGGATCAATCGCAGGCTGATCAGCCGCGTGCAGGCTGAGGGCGAGAAGGGCCGGAAGCAGCAGGTGTTTTTTCATGAGTGAATGTGAATCAGGGAGGAGGTCAAAAATAAATCGGGACAGGTATTCTACGCTTCAGGGAGCGGCAGCCTTCCAAGGTCTCTTGAGGTCAAAGTTTGACAGCTTCTTTGGCTTCAGCTGGAAATTGCGCTTCAGAGACCGTCTGGGTGGCGCTAGCACCAGCTTGAATCCAATAACGAATGGCCGCCAACTCCGCAGGGGTGACCTGCTCTTTGCCTTCAGGCGGCATGTGCTCGTCGTCGTCCATCGGCAGAAGGATACGCTGGATAGTCAGGGAGGCATCCGGCTTTCCCGCGACGATATTGCTGCCGTTTTCACCGCCTTTCATGGCCATTTCGTAGGTATCCAGGCGAAGGTCACCTTTGGATTTATCCTCGTTATGGCATTTATTGCACTTCGCTTCGAAAATAGGTAGGATCACATGCTGGAAGACGAGTTTAGTGCCCTCCGTCGGTGCTGCAGGCATGGCGGATGGGGGAGGCGTAGGTGCGGTCGATGGGGTGACTGGTGCGGCTGCTGTAACTGCGACTGTGGGTGGCACAGACGCTAGAGCCGGTGCAGGAGTGGGGACGGTCTCAGGAAGCGTTGGCTCAGGAGGCGTGACCTTGGGCTTTTCCACGAAACTAAGCATCCATTTTTCCATGCCGATCATCTGGCTTTTTATCGGTTCTGGGGCGTGCTCTGTCAGGAATTTCGAGCCGTGGCTCATGTTTCCACCAAAATGGGCTCCTAGCCCCATGAGGCCGAAGCTTCCCAAAAACACCGCGCGGTAGGCATGCATGAGCTCGCGGTTGCCTTGACTCATCGAGAAAAGCCGAATGACAAGCGCGAGCAGCACGCCCGCGGTGCCTACTATGGCTAGGGTCTGGTGTAGGGTGAAGTTCCCGCCTTCATAGCCACCTTCCCTAGATAGCATGATGCCTGCCAACACGGCCATCACTGAGCCTGCCGCACCGACCCAAAGGGTCAGAAGCGCACCTGCACCTAGGTTTTTCTCTCCTCGGCGGGTCAGGCACAAGAGCTCCATCAGGCAGAGCAGCCCAAGTGCCCCGACGGGCAAATGTAGTAAAATGGGATGAAATCGGCCGACAAAAAGCACCGAGCTGGAGGCCTCCACCTTCGGAGCCTCATACAAAGGCGGGAAGATGAGTAGGCCGATGATAAAGCCTATGATAAGAAGTAAACTCGCCATCCAGACCAGCGTGTAGGACGGAGGCGCATCAGAATCTTGAGGATATGAAGACATAGGGGAGGGGCAGTTGAGATGCATTAACCAACGCCATTCATCATCATAATTCATCAGCGCAACGATGTCATATCATGCTTCAGCAATGGATTGCCGATGTGCGGCATCATGGATCTTGTTGAGAAATTATTAGACTTCTGAACATGTGGGATTGTTAAAATGTTAATATCTATTAAATAGTAAGCGCGCAACCATGCCCCCCAATGCCTATCGCCGAAATACTCGTGAGCTTGATGCTCTGACGCTGGCCAAGCCTAAACCCGGCAATGTGCTGCGTCATTCTGTAGAAAAGCGCCAGCAACGTGTACTGAACCTGAAGGTGTTTATCGCATGGACGATTCTCATCCCTCTGATCGCCGTGACGTTTTCAACCTTGGTTGAGGTTTTTTTTCGAGCTTTGACCAGAACTGCCTTTTGGCAGTCGGAACAGTTTATCTTCTTTTGTTTGGGGGGCGTGGCTTGGGGCTGTGCCTACTGGGCAGGTTGCCGGCCCATTCATGCCTATGTCGTCGGTCATGAGCTCAGTCACTTGATCATGGCACGCGCGTTTGGTGGTAAGATTTTCGCCTGGAGCGCCCGGCCGGATGGCGGTTTTGTGGAGACCAATAAGACGAACACCTGGATAACCCTCGCTCCTTACCTGATTCCGTTTTATTCCATCAGCGTTGTTTTGCTGTTTGGGCTGGTTGGCTTGTTCTTAGATCTGCGTGCCGTGCAGTCCATTGCGGGGGTACGGCTTGAGCCGGTCTGGTTTTTCTACATGGCACTCGGGTTCACATGGTTCTTCCACGTCACCTACACGCTGAAGACCATTTCCATCAAACAGAGCGACCTCGACCGTAACGGGGAGTTCTTTTCGGTCTTCATCATCTTCTTCGTGAATGTGTTGCTCATCACGCTGCTCTACCTCGCTGCTTCGCCATCACCGACGCATGAGATGGTGGAACTCGGGCGCTGCTGGGTCGGTACGTTGCGGTTTATTCTCGGCTTTCTGCGGCAAGTCCTTGGCTAAATCCATCTTTTGGGGCATCAAGCGGGCCTTTTCGCCCTTCTCATGCTCTCCGTCCACCAAGTCAGCAAAACCTACGCAGGCCGTACGCTCTTTAGCGGCGTGTCCTTCCACATCAACCGAGGGGAAAAGATTGGCCTCATCGGCCCGAACGGA
>JBIKYV010000170.1:0-7786 GCA_044355075.1 Prosthecobacter sp. | reverse complement strand
AGCCAAATCAAGAATGCCCCCAAAGGTCTGGACCGCCGCTCGGGCTTCATCGGCTTTGCCGGACACAGCGACCCGGTGGCTTTCCGCAGCTTCAAAGTAAAGCGCCAGTAAGCGAACGCAGCCGCTCCATTTTATCTTTTCACCTTAAGCCGTGGAGCTCCTGAGCTTCACGGCTTTTTTGCAGATACGAAATGTCGGCCAGCGACCGGATTAGTCATCCTGACCCAAATGACCAGCGAGATGCTTGCGCAGCTCCAAGCGAGCGCGGAAAAGCAGACTCTTGAGCGCTGGAAGAGACATCTTCAGGATCTGGCAGATCTGCTCGTAAGGCAGTTCTTCGTGGCGACGTAGCACGACGGCGAGACGCTGCTTTTCGGGAAGAGCTGCAATGGCCTTCTCCAGGGCGGACTCCAGCTCATCGTGCTGCACGTGCTGGTCAGGCACAGGGCTGGAGGCGTCGATGTATTGCCGCTGCGGGGCGTCATCGTTGAGGGGATCGGTCTCCAGAGCCACTTCCTTTCGCCGCCCACGCCGCCGGGTTTCATTGAAGACAAGGTTCCTCAGGATAGTGAACATCCAGGTGGTAAACTTCGCCGTAGGTTCGTAGCGTGGCGCGCTCTTCCAGATACGCAAAAAAAGCTGCTGGGCGATGTCGTGCGCATCATCCACATTCCCCAACATACGAGTGGCCGTGCCAATGACCATGCCCTGATGCAACTCCACCAAGCGCTCGAAGGCGCGAATGTCGCCCGCTTTGACCTCAAGCATGAGACGGACGCTTTCCTCATCGCACGAAGTCACCTCCACGCCAATGGCGGGGGATGGAGCGATGGTGGACCATTCCGGTTCCGGCATGAGAAGTTCGGGCAGGAGACCGGCGATGCTAGCGGCAGTCATGCGGCCCTTCAACACCGACGGAGGGCTTCGGTTTCAGAAGAAAATCGTGCCCTGGGCCGATTTCAGCCGATTAGGCGATGATTTTCTGCTGATCGAGCCGCCCCGAAGCATAGGCCTGGAAGACGCGGCGGATCTCATCGCGCACCCGGCGAAAGACCTGCATCTGCTCTTCTTCAGTGCCCGTGGCATGAGCAGGGTCATCAAAACCCCAATGGTGGCGATTCACCTGTCCTGGAAACATCGGGCAAGCCTGATCGGCGTTACCGCAGACGGTAATCACCGTTTCGACCGGCTGAGACAGGAATTCATCGAGATGCTTTGACCGATGCGCGCTAATGTCGATACCGATTTCAGCCATGGCTTGGATCGCCAGTGGATGAACGTAACCAGCAGGCTTCGAGCCTGCGCTGGCGACTTGAAACGCACTGCCTAGAGCTTGACGGAGAATACCTTCAGCGAGGTGAGAACGGCATGAATTTCCGGTGCAGAGGATGAGGATGGTAGGGGTCATGATGAGGGAGAGTCTGAAAGGCAGCAACAGCCTGCAGGGCGGCAACCGATGCAGAGCGGAATGGCCGCTAGCGCACCCACGACAGGTGCGGCGAGATAGATCCAGAGGTGCTGCAGGTGCCCAGAGACAAGCGCAGGTGCCAGGGAACGCATAGGATTCATGGAAGCTCCGCATGCTGGCCCGGCAAACATCGCCTCAAGGGCAATGACACCGCCGATTGCGATACCAGCAGTGATGCCTTTTTCCTGAGCTCCGGTAGAGACGCTAAGGATGACCAGCATAAGGATACAGGTAAGGACGGCTTCTAGAATGAAGCTTTGCATCACAGAACCGCTAGGCAATGTGGCACCAAGCAGGGCCGGCATATCGGGAAAAAGAAGCGCCAATAAGCCACTGGCCAACAGTGCACCGGCACCCTGGGCCAGTAAGTATCCAGGAACCTCGCGCCATGAAAAACGACCAGCGACCGCAAAGGCAACTGTAACGGCGGGATTCAAATGCGCTCCGCTAGTGTCGCCAAAGGTGTAGATCATGGCCATCACCACCAAACCGAAGACCAAAGCGATTCCAGCGTGCGTGATAGCACCACCGCTGCTGGCATTGATGACGATGGCTCCGGTGCCAGCAAAGAGCAGGATGAAGGTGCCAAGTAGTTCAGAGAAATAGCGTTTCATGCGCATGAAAGTCTAGCAGCAGCCCGAGCCTGGTTTGCACACGGCAGGCGCCTTGGGCGCGGGAGCACACTCGCCAGGAAGACAAATGCCACGAGCGAGGCAGTCGGTATGCTTTTGCCCCAGACGAAAATAGAGCACACCTTCGTGCACCAGTGCCGCATCCACGGGGAACTGAGCCACGACACCGTCTTCATGCTCCACCTCCACCGGCAGGTCCTGATGCGGCAGGATATCCCCTGCCCGGTCAAAGATTGTTGCCAGCTTGCCTGCCACTAGACGGTGCTCCATGTCATCATGCACCCAGGTCTGAAGCAGACAAGTCTCTAGCGTGCGGCGGGTGCCACCACAGTCGATGAAACGCTTCATCACATGGCCCACCTCAGTGATATGAAAATGAGGCTCGATGCTGCCACCGTCGGGTAGCAAGATACCAAGTGGTTTTTCGGCATGAGCGCGAAGATGGAAAAGGAATTCAGCAATGGTCATGACAAATCAGCAGCAGGATTTTTGGCGAGATGGTGCGGGTGTCATCTGGTCCACACAGCAGAGGAAATCCCCCAAGCAGCCGCAAGCGAGACGGTAATATATATTCAGCCCGCGCTTCTCGCAGGCCAAAACACCTGCGGAACGCATGAGACTCAGGTGCTTGGAGACGGTGGACATATCCGCTCCCACCAGCTCTTGGAGATCACACACGCATTTTTCACCATCGAGCAGAGCTTCGGCAATAAGCAGTCGAGACGGATGCGCCAGCGCCTTGATCACCATGGCGCGTTTTTCGGAGATGGTTCGGCTGACAGGCATCTATTTGGCGAAATAGCCAAATAAGAACATCACGCAAACGAAAGTTCTAAAACAAGGCAAAAATGCTGACCACCGCTCAAAGCAAGGTCTTCAAGCCTGTCCAGCGCTTGCGGCTCTCTTGCTTGCGAATGGCCAGCTCCAGGGCCTTGGGGTCACCTAACAGAATCGCCAAGCGACGTGCTCGGGTGAGGCCTGTGTAGATGAGGCTGCGCTCTAGCAAAATGTAATGCTGAGTGCTAACAGGCATGACCACGCACGGAAACTCACTACCCTGGCTTTTGTGGATCGTCATCGCGTAGGCGAGCTGAAGTTCATCAAGCTCTCCAGGCTCATATTCGACGAGACGATTCGCCTCGAAGCGAACAGTGACTCGCAGAGGATCGGTGTCGATGCTAACGATATGGCCCAAGTCGCCATTGAAGACGTCTTTGTCGTAATTGTTGTGGGTCTGGATGACTTTGTCCCCTCCACGAAAGGTAGTGCCAAACCGTTCCAATTCGGCCTTAAACTCACTAGCAGGATTCAGGGCGTTTTGCAGCCGCTGGTTTAGTGCCTGGGTGCCGAGTTCACCACGATTCATCGGGGTGAGAACTTGGATATCGCGCATGGGATCAAAACCATACTTCGACGGCAGGCGATGATGCACAAGGTCTGTCAGCGTTTCAGCGATCTGGGCAGATTCCTGAGCCTCGAGGAAAAAGAAATCCGCATCGCGAGCGGGGCGCAGGTCGGGCATTTGGCCGCGATTGATCTGATGTGCGGCGGTGATGATGCGACTGGTAGCGGCTTGGCGAAAGATCTCTGTCAGCTGAACACAGGGCACTTTGCCACTGGCGATGAGATCCTGCAAAACCATGCCCGGACCAACGGAGGGCAGCTGGTCGGCATCACCAACGAGTAGGAGATGCGCAGCCGCTGGCAGTGCCGAGAGGAACTGGGCCAGCAACAGCGTGTCGATCATCGAACATTCATCCAGCACGAAGACATCACCTGTCAGTGGTTTACCCCGATGCCTGCCCCATTGGCCAGGGCCTTGATATTCTAGCAGGCGGTGCATGGTCTTGGCCTCGAAACCAGTGCTTTCGCTGAGTCGCTTCGCCGCACGCCCCGTGGGCGCAGCGAGCACGAGCTTTTGCTTTTCCCAGGACAAAAGGGTGAGGACTGTGCGCAGGATGGTGGTCTTGCCGACGCCAGGCCCGCCAGTGATGATGAGACAACGGTGATCTAGCGCCGCTCGGACGGCATGTTCTTGGCTGGGTGCCAAAGCCTTGCCACTTTCCTGGGCGATCTTGGCCAAGGCCTGAGCGCGATCAATGGCCGGATAGCTGGGCGCGGTGGCGACGAGTTCTTGGACTCGGCGGGCAATGCTTTGCTCTGCGGCTCGTAGTGTTGGCAGGTAGAGCACCGAGCTGCCGTGCAGTGCATGGCGCTGGATTTTCCCCTTTTGAATCAGGCTTTCCATCGGTGCCAAGAGGTTACCTTCGGCGATCTGAAGCAATTCGGCCGCCTTAGGCAAAAGCTGGGCTTCAGGTACGCAAGTGTGTCCACTCTGCGCCGCACTTTCTAGCGTGTTCAAGATGCCAGCTTGTAGCCGTTCGGGAGCGTCTTCGCTTAGCCCCACTTGGCGAGCAATCTGGTCGGCAGTGCGAAAGCCGACGCCATGAATATCCTGCGCGAGGCGGTAGGGATCGCGAGTGAGCACAGCCATCGCTTCATCGCCATAGGTTTTGTGAATGCGCAGCGCTCGCGCTGAGCTGATGCCATGCTGATGCAGGAAGAGCATGATGTTGTGCACGCTTTTCTGCTTCAGCCAGGACTCGCGGATTTCTTGGCGACGCTTTTTACCAATGCCCTCGACGTCCTCTAGCTTCACGGACTCGTTTTCGATGATGTCAAAAACACGCGCGCCAAACTTTTCGACGATGCGCTTGGCATAGGAAGGGCCGATGCCTTCGATCAAGCCCGAGCCCAGGTAGCGCTCGATGCCCTCGGCGCTGCTAGGTCGGCTGAGCTTCAGCGTCTCGGCACGAAACTGGCGACCATAATCGCGGCTACTTTCCCATTTTCCCGTGGCCTGAAATTGCTCGCCTGCAACCACGCGCGGGGCTTTGCCCACCAAGCTGACTAGCTCACGCGTCCCTTCAGGCAGGACTTTCAAAATGCAGTAGCCTGTGTCCTCGGCATGGTAAGCCACGCGCTCAACAAGCCCGCGAAGCAGAAAAGGGACCGGTGGGGTGGACATGCAGAGCTTTTTATCCGCAAGTCACCGCGAGGACAAGGCTGTGACCGAATTACTGCAAGGTGATGTTTCCGCCACCCAAGACCTAGCCCCAGAGAAATCGGTGCCGTGTAGATCACTCAGCATAGCAAAGGCAGGTTGATCCTTGTTTGCACCAGCTCCGGTTCTCGGTATCTCGGGCCAGCATGCAGCATTGGGACGTCATCGTCGCAGGAGGTGGCAGCGCGGGTTTCGCCGCGGCGCTCACTTGTGCACGCGCAGGCGCCCGGACGCTGCTTTTGGAGCGGCAAACGATGCTGGGCGGTATGGGTGTGAATGCGTGGGTGCATACCTTTTGCGGCCTTTTTCACCCCGATTTTTCACGACCATGGAGCTGGCTGAATCCTGGTGTGCCTCAGCAGGTCGGTGAGGCTATGATGGAACGCACCCATCAACGTGAGCCCGATCTCATGGGCCGTGTTTACGTGCTACGCCAGCACCCGAGTGTGCTTGCCACACTAACGGATGAATGGTGTGCCCATGAGCCGACTCTGACCCGCCTGAGTGGCACGGAGTGGAGTGGGCTGACGCAAAACGATGCGGGCTGGCAGGTCGAGTATCTCTCACGGGGGCATCGGCTGCTGGCTCAAGCTCGATCCGTGGTGGACACAACGGGAGACGCGACCGGAGCCCGTTGGCTAGGGCGGTCCTACTGGGATCAAGCGGCAGCGGATCAGCTTTATCGCCCCGCTTACGTTTGCCTCCTCGCTCACGTGAATGGTGTGCATGAGGAAAGCTGGCGCCTACAGTTGGGTGCGCTACTGGTTCGGGCGGTTCGTGATGAAAAGCTACCGCCGAGCGCGCTCGGGGCACAGTTTCGTGACTCGACCTACGCGTCCGAAGTCTACATGACGATCGACCTGGAAGCCGGTGGAGGTGGCTGGGACCCTCTGGATGCCGCCTGCCGTGCCCAGGCAGAGATGGATGGACGCAGCACCGGCATGGCGATCTGGCAATTTCTGCGCACTGCCCACGCCGATTTTCAAAACTGCCCGCCGCCAGTCTTTCCCGCGCAAGCTGGCATCCGTGAAAGCGCCCGCTACAGAGGAGATACAATCCTCACAGGAGACATGCTCGCTGCCTGCACGCGTCATCCAGAGGAGGTCGCCCTGGCAGGCTGGCCTATGGAAAAACGAGAAACCGCGCGTGGACCCAAGTTCCGCTTTTTCGACCGTCCAGAACCCGCTGGTATCCCTGCTGGTTGTCTGCGCCAAAGTGCCCTGCCCGGCCTCTTTTTCGCCGGACGCTGCCTTTCTGCGGACCATGAGGCACTGGCCTCGGTGCGTGTCATGGGCACCTGCATGGCCACGGGTCAGGCCGCTGGTCAGATGGCGCTGGCTCATGCAGGCAAATGATGTTTGATGTTGGCTCCTCATGCGTCTGCTGTTTCTTTCCAATCTCTTCCCAGACACGACTCAGCCCTGGCGTGGGCTTGATAATGTGACTCTGCTGCATGCCATGCGTGCAGAAAAACCTGAGGCCGACATACGCGTGCTTTGCCTGCGCCCAGGCCATGGGGGATGGCGTGGTACTGCCTGCCCACTCCAGCCAAGAGCTGGAGACGAAGTGTTTCACCCACACTACGCATGGGCCCCCTACATACCCAAATGGGGTGGGCTGAATGACCGGCTATTTGCCATCGCCACCCGACGAGCACTTTCGACGCTGCCAAAGGGATGGAAACCGGACGCACTGCTGGTGCCCTGGCTTTTCCCCGATGCCAGTGGGGTGAATCGAGTGCCCGAGCTGGCCAGATTGCCGTTAGTCGCCGTCGCCCAGGGCTCGGACGTGCATCGCTATCTTCATATGCCACAGCGGCGCCGGGCTATTTTACAGCTAGCGCAGAGAGCCCATATCATTACGCGCAGCGAGGATCTGAGAAGCCGCCTGATCCGCGCGGGTGCCGCAACCACACAGGTGCAGACGGTTTACAATGGCGTCGATCCAGAGACCTTCTGCCCAGGCGATCGCCAGAATGCCAGAGCTGCCTTGAATCTACCCAGCGATGGCAAGCTGATGGTCTTTGTGGGCAATTTCCTGCCAGTAAAGGGCCTGGATTTGCTCATCCGCTCCCTGGCGCTGGCGGCCAAGAGCTTTCCTGAAAAGCTGCGACTCGTGCTAATCGGCAGCGGGCCGCTTCAGCAGGAGCTTACCACCTTGGCCCAGCAATCTGGGCTAGACCCGGATGCGCTGATCTGGGCAGGTCGCAGGGAGGCCGTGGAGGTGGCACAATTCATGCGCGCCTCGGATGTCGTATGCTTGACAAGCCACAACGAAGGCGTGCCCAATGTGCTACTGGAGGCCCTGGCCTCGGGAAGAGCCTTCGTGACGACGAACGTCGGCGGTATCGCCGAAGTACTGGAACAAGCGCCCAACGGCGGGCATTTGGTCTCCGGACGAAACCCCTCCGACTACGCCGCAGCTCTGCTCGATGCCCTGCATCATCCACCCGAGGCGGAGGCTCTCAGCGCGCATATGAGCCGCTACGCTTGGGCAAAGTGTGCAAACCATTACTGGAAAACTCTCGGAGCTTGAGTTTTGGTTATTTTTAAAAAGGAAAAACCATGATTGAGAGCTATTTTTGCACTAGCATTCTGTTATTCTAATGCCGAGACAGCAATT
>JBIKYV010000169.1:0-7951 GCA_044355075.1 Prosthecobacter sp. | reverse complement strand
TCCTCTGACGGAATCACTTTGGATGATGGCCTGCTGGTTTTTTTTCGAGGTCCTTCCACTTATACCGGAGACGACCTGATCGAATTTCATGGCCACGGCGGTCTGCTCGTCACTCAAAAAGTCTATGAAGCGATTCTTCATGCGGGAGTTCGTGCTGCCGGGCCGGGTGAGTTTACCCAGAGGGCGTTTTTGAACGGTAAAATGGATCTCACTCAGGCCGAAGCTGTGATGGATCTTATCCATGCTCAGAGCACCCTGGCCATGAAAGCGGCGCACGAGCAGCTTGGGGGAGCTATCGGGAAAGAGGCACTGATTTTAAAGGAAACTTTGCTTCCTGTATTGGCTCATATCGAGGCATACATCGATTTTCCGGAAGAAGATATTTCTCCCGACACAGGCGCAGCTTTGGAATTGAGGATGAATGAGGTCATCCAGCGAGCTCGGCAGTTGTTAGATACTGCCGAGCAGGGCAGAATCCTGCGTCAAGGAGCGAGAACGGTGATTTGTGGTGAGCCCAATGTAGGTAAGTCCAGTTTGTTGAATTGCCTACTGGGCTTCGAACGGGCGATCGTCTCGCCACTAGCAGGCACCACTCGCGATACGATTGAGGAAATCATTCAGGTGCATGGTATACCCCTTCGGCTAGTGGATACAGCTGGCCTTCGCGGGGAAAGTGCGGACGGCATCGAGCGAATTGGTATGGACCGAACACGCAAGGAGCTCGGGCGCGCAGATCTGATTCTTGAAGTCGTGGATGCTTCTGAGTCGCCTGAATCGGCTCAACGAGTTAGCTTGCCTAGCGGGGTCGAGGAACGCCGCATCTTGCTGCTGAATAAAGCCGATCTTGGGATCGCACCAGGCTGGCCGTCCGAGGCTGTTTCTATATCATGCCAAAATGGTTTGGGTATGGAAGCTTTGCGAGATGCGATACGCAAGGCGCTCATGGAAAAAGGCACGCAGTTAGGGGCTCATCCAGTCGCGATCAATGCTAGGCACCAAGCCTGTTTTCAAAAAGTCGTCGAGCGTGTTCAAGCTGCTAAAGAGGCACTCCAACAAGGCTTGGCACCAGAGTATGTCGCGCTCGATCTACGCGAAGCCTTACAGTCCATTGGCGAAGTCGTGGGTATGGTTGATGTCGAGCAATTGCTTGATGTCATTTTTTCCTCGTTCTGCATTGGTAAATGACATAGCATTGCCGTTTGCATTCGGGTTTACATTCTAGTCATCGTGCCCTAAATCGCACGCCCATCATGTCCCAGACCGATTTTATCCCCAATGTCCTCGCTGAACGCTACGCAACATCCGCCATGCGCGCCCTTTGGTCAGGCGAGGGAAAGGTCCGCCTTGAGCGTGATTATTGGATTGCTGTGCTGAAAGGTCAGCGTGATCTCGGCATCCATGTTCCTGAAGGTGTGATTGAGGCCTATGAGCGTGTCAAACATCAAGTTAATCTAACGGCTATCATGGAACGTGAGCGTGTGACACGACATGATGTGAAGGCACGAATCGAAGAGTTCTGTGAACTCGCTGGACATGAGCATATTCACAAAGGGATGACCAGTCGCGATCTGACCGAGAATGTGGAACAGCTGCAGACATTCCGAGCCTTATTGGAAGTGCGTAAAAAGACCATTGCAGTTTTGGCAGGGCTTGCCCGACGCTCTCAGCAAACTCGGGATATTCCTTTCACCGCTCGCACGCACAATGTCGCCGCACAGGTCAGCACCTTGGGAAAGAGATTGGCCATGTTTGGCGAAGAAATGCTGCTGGGTTATCATGCTTTGGATACCTTGATTCAGACCTATCCTGCACGTGGTCTCAAAGGGGCAGTGGGTACGCGTTTGGACCAAATCACGCTATTCAATGGCGATGTTACTAAGGCTCGTGCGTTGGAGGAGCGTGTCTTGCATCACCTGGGTATTCATGCGGCGCTCGATTGTGTCGGGCAGGTCTATCCTCGTAGCCTCGATATGCAGGTCATTTCGACTCTTTGCCATGTCGCGAGCGGGCCGAGCAGCTTTGCCAAGACATTGCGTTTGATGGCGGGGCACGAACTCGCTTCAGAAGGATTTGCCAAAGGACAGGTCGGTAGCTCAGCCATGCCACATAAGATGAACAGTCGTAGTTGTGAGCGCATCAATGGCTTTCATGTCATTCTCAAAGGTTATCTTGCCATGGCCGCTGGCCTTGCTGGAGATCAATGGAACGAAGGTGACGTTTCCTGCTCTGTTGTGCGACGAGTCATGCTGCCAGACGCTTTCCTGGCCATGGACGGGCTTTTGGAGACCACTCTCACGGTTCTGAATCAGATGGAAGTCTTTGAAGCCGTCGTTGAGCAAGAGTTAATGCGCTATCTTCCATTTTTGCTCACGACCACCGTGCTCATGGAGGCCGTCAAAGTAGGTGCAGGTCGAGAAGCCGCCCACGAGGCCATCAAGGAGCATGCAGTTCAAGTCGCTCGCGATATGCGCACAGGCAAGGTAGCTCACAATGATCTTTTTGCCCGTCTCGCATCTGATGAACGTCTTGGACTAGCCGCAGATGCGTTTGATCGTCTTGTGACTCAGGGGCGAGCGAATGCCGGCGATGCCGGAGAACAGGTCGACTACTTTGCGCAACGCGTGGGCAACCTTATGGAGGCCTTCCCTGATGCTGCTAGCTATGAACCTGGTTCAATTCTTTAAAGATTAAACAAAGAGCTCACGCTGGGATTTTCCTCCGTGAGCCTTTTAATTGAGATTATTCTGGGATCGGGTCGGTGCGCTTTACAACAGTGCCCTCCCACACGGCTTCATCAGTCTGTTTATCATAGGTAAGCACTCGGCTGGCGCTGTTCGGCGCGGGTGGTAAATCCATTTTCGGCAACCATTTACGATGTTCTATGATGATAGTAGCATTTTCTGACTTAGCCGCGACATTGGTCCATTCGTTGGGGTCTTTGACCATATCGTACAGCTCTTCACTGCCGTCAGCATAGGTGATATAGCGCCATTTTTCGCTGCGCACGGCGTGGTTGCCCTGGTTGTGGCTGGTGACGGCTGGACGCTCCCGTTTCGTGGATGCATCCTTTAGCTGCGCAGTAAGGCTTAGACCCTCCAAATCATCGCGCTCGGTCAAACCGGCAAGCTCAATAAGCGTTGGATAGATGTCGAGGAGTTCTGCAGGCTGGTTGCATTGCTGGCCCGGCGTGATACCAGGACCAGCAAAGATAAGTGGGACCTTCGTGCCGCGATCCCATAGCGTATTTTTACCCGTGATCCCCTTTTCTCCGAGGTGCCAACCGTGATCGCCCCAAACGACGACAATAGTGTCATCGCGGTGGCCAGACTCGTCGAGCGCGATGAGTAGGCGACCGATCTGCGCATCGGTGAAGCTGGTGCATGCGAGGTAGCTTCTGACGAGATTCCGCCATTGGTTAGCTTCCTTGAGAAACCTCAGGCGTGGCTCAGGTAGATGCCAGTGGAGGTACCACGAGAAGCGTGGCGTGTCGGCGCGATCGTTCTCAATGATCTTCGGTAGTACGCTGTCATCATCAGGATACAGGTCAAACCACTTTTGTGTCGCATAGCAGGGCACATGTGGTAGGAAAAAACCAGCTGCTATGAAGAACGGTTGGTTCTTCGGAGCCTTTTTGATCTGTTCCACCGTCCATGAGGCTACCTGATAGTCACCTTTTCCCGTGTCATCGTTGTCTCGCGGCCACACCCCCCAGTCCATGAGTGGATTGTTGCCCATCGGCGTGTTCCCGATGAGCTTTTGCGGAGGTTTGCTGCCAAAGCCGCCATAAGGCGCGGTGACCATGAATTCAGGCTGCGCCTCGGGTGCCTTCTTCGCGGCTTTTTTAGCTTTTCCTTTGCCACCACCTCCTCCACCGCCAGTGCCTCCATGGTAAATCTTACCGGTGGCGGCAGTTAGATAGCCGTGATTTTCAAAATGCTGTGGCAGAGCTACGCGATCCTTCCATTGTGGTAGAGTGCGGAAGTGAGGCGAAAGGCCATAGATGCCCGTCGTTGTTGGTCTTAGACCAAGCAACAGGCTTGTGCGCGAAGGATTGCAAAGGGGCATATTGCAGTGCGCATTGGTAAAGGTCGTTCCGCGTGCCGCGAGCTTGTCGAGGTTCGGTGTCTTGGCCATCTCGTGGCCTCCAAGATGACCGATCCAGTCGTTTTGATCATCAATGGCGATGAACAAGACGTTTGGCCTCCCGGCGAATAGCGTGGTGCAAAAGAGGAGAATAAAGAAAAAATGTTTCATGAAAGGGGTGACTTCAGCGAAGGGTTAGTTCGATATGTTTGAGATCAATGCCAGGCATTGAAAGACATTCCAGGTTAAGGACAGTTTGACCACGAGGTAGTTTCAAATTGCCAATGCGATGGTGTTTCCATAAGCGATCCCGGTAGCGCGCTCTGCCTTCTTCATCTCGATGGGGTAGGGGAATTTCAGCGGCTTCGGCAGCTGGCAAGATCACTTCCAAGGAGTCTTCTTTATGCCGAACTTTTAGCAATGTCTCTGATGCAGCTGCATAAGCGATCTTGATCTCATATTCGCCAGCAGTGACGACATCGATTTCATATCGAACCTTAGCTTTTATGTCTGACCAACTGGTGAGCCAATCATTTGCAAAGCCAGGTCCATTTGCAAAGACTAGTGGTTTGTCGTAAAAAGCCTGTGGGGCATGCAATTCAACCGGATTTTGTGCAGAATGACCAACTGGCAGTGGGAATCGCTTCAAGCCTTTGAAAGAGATGTCTGCAAACCAATCATCGTAAGCAGCGCTGAG
Organism: Prosthecobacter sp.; assembly: GCA_044355075.1. Lineage (GTDB taxonomy): Bacteria > Verrucomicrobiota > Verrucomicrobiia > Verrucomicrobiales > Verrucomicrobiaceae > Prosthecobacter. The sequence goes on along the minus strand of JBIKYV010000169.1, from coordinate 3,171 downwards.
CGTAGCCACGATTTCAGGATGCTTTTTGGCGATGTCATGTTGCTGTCCAGGGTCGTCCTCCATGTCGTAAAGTTGCCATGGTTTGATGGCCGCATCGTTTGCCTTGGCCTTCGATCCACCCCCAGCTCCTTTGATCTCGCGAACAAGCCTGTGTCGCTGCGTGCGAACCGCTCCAGGATACTTGTTGGTTTCGTTGATCGGATTATGAGTGAAAAGAATGCGCTCTTGCCATTCACCTTTGTTTTCTAGCAGAGGTCGCAAGCTCTTTCCATCCAGCTTTAAAGGTGGCATCTCGATCTCACAGAGATCGAGGAGGGTAGGGAAGAGATCAATATGGGCGGTGATTTCCTTGACCTCATGGGGTGTCCATTTCGCAGCTGGCCAGTGAACGAAAAGTGGTACACGATTGCCACCTTCATGCATGCTGGTTTTGCCGCCACGCATACCAGCGTTATAAATTGGAACACCCGCGGTACCACCGTTGTCGGTTAGAAAAATGACCAACGTATTTTCAGTTAAATGCAGTTGGTCCAGATGAGCCATGAGACGACCGATATTGTCATCAAGATTTTCACACATGCCATAAAAGGCAGCAACGTTATCCTCGAATCCTTTGGCTTTGAACTTTGCAAAATACGTGTCCTGCACCTGATAGGGTGAGTGAGGCGCATTATAAGCTAAGTAGCAAAAGAAGGTTTCCTTTTGAACGTTACTGATGAAACTTATAGCTTCATCAGTCAGGACATCGGTGATGTAACCACGTGTTTTTTCAGGCTTAGAATCACGCAGCAGTGTAGCATCAAAATAGTTGTTCCAGTGCCCGTTGTTGAACCCGAACACATGCTCAAAGCCCTGTCCCGAAGGTATGAAGGGAAACTGCTCTCCATTGTGCCACTTACCGATGCAGGCTGTTCGATAGCCTTTAGGACGCAAAACCTCAGCCAAAGTAACTTCCGATGACTTCATGGTCTCCTTGTTGTGGGTCACGCCATGCACACCGCATCGCAAAGGCCATCGACCTGTGAGCAAGGCTGCCCGTGTTGGTGCGCAAAAGGAATTGACGAAAAAGCGATCAAAGCGAACGCCTTTCTGCCCAAGTCGATCAATATGTGGAGTTTTTAGATGCGGGTTGCCATGAATGGACAGATCTCCATATCCCTGATCATCAGTGATAATCACCAGCACATTTGGACCCGCACGTATGGCGGAGATACTGAAGAGTGTGAATAGAAAAACTAAACAGCAATTCATGAACATTAGGCTGCAAACGACGTGATGGAGCCAATCCTTCAGCCACTTCATCTACTGATCTTCTTTGCTAGCAGTGGAAACGATTTGCCCTGTCATGGCTTACGGCTAAACGACAGTGCATGATAGATCCATCATCCTCACGACTTGGCTTACTTATCGTCGTCTCCGGCCCTTCAGGCACTGGTAAAACAACACTGTGTCGGAAAGCCTGTGCAAATGGGCGCGCAATTTTTTCGGTATCATGCACAACGCGTCCTCCGCGTCCGGGTGAGGTTGATGGCAAAGATTACTTTTTTTTATGTGAAGAAGATTTCTTGGCACGAATTGATCGGGGGGAACTCTTTGAATATGCTCGAGTGCATAACCGGTGGTATGGAACCCTGAAAAGCTACGTGTTTGAAAATCTCAGACGCGGCGTAGATGTGTTAATGGACATTGATGTTCAGGGCGCTGCGCAAGTGCGTGGTTGTGAGGATGAACTCGTCAGCAGATGCCTGACAGACATTTTTATCATGCCTCCTAGCCTTGGAGAATTGGAAGCGAGGCTTTCAGGACGTGGAACCGATAGCTCTGAAGTAGTTGCCTTGCGTCTGAAAAACGCCGAGGCTGAAATGCAGTATTGGCAAGATTATCGCTACTGCCTAGTCAGTGGTAGTCGTGAGGAAGATGAGGCAAAATTCAATGCCATCCTTCAAGCCGAAAGACTGCGCAGCACTCTGGTGCTTCCTGAAGTCAGCAAATGCGCATGATCAATAAAATCTGCCTCTTCTTAGAGAATCTCCACGCAGATAGCTGTGCAGTTGTCGCGTCCTGACTCGCTAACGGCGTGTTCGACGATCTTGAAAGCGCGTGGTTTTTCATCAGGTGATGCTTTGAGATGTTCGGCGACACGAAAATCCCACAACGCGTCTGTAATCCCATCCGAACATAGCAAAAAGCGATCGCCTGCCTGATAGCGGACTCTTCCAACATGAGGTCTTACGTTTTGCTGTCCTGCTCCCAAAGCCTGATCGAGTCTATTTTTCCCAGGATGGTTCCTTGCTTCTCGTTCATTGAGTTTGCCCTGCCTACGTAACCATCCCACGTGAGTGTGATCTTCGGTGAGTTGTATAAGTTCACCACCAGCGGGGAGGTAATAGATTCTGCTATCCCCGACATGAGCGAAATGCATCACCTTGGGTGTGAAACAAGCCATGCTCAGCGTGGCTCCCATGCCATGGCACTCAGAGTAAATACGCCCCATTTGAGTGAGTTCATGATTCACTTTTTGGCAGATTTCTTCCAAGGCATCGTTGTAGCCTGAGTCAATACCCTGTGCCTCTTGTTTGTAGCTTCTTGGCATCAAGCGCATGACCTGTTGGACGACCATTCGACTGGCAAACTCTCCCGATTTGGCTCCACCCATGCCATCGCTGACGGCAAACAAAAAATCACCTGTACCTAAATCTGATTCACCGATTTTACCTAAGTAGCGAACTTCGTTTGCATCATAGGTTAAGGCAAGAAAGGAGTCCTCATTATTTTGGCGAAAGCGCCCCACATGAGTCATGCCAGACCAGTGAATGCCTCTGGCGGATTCGGAAGATGGTAAAAAAGAAGACACAGCAAATAGAGTAAACTCCCGAAATTGGATCTCGATACAAGTTCAAGATGCTTTTGTTAGGCTGTGCTTGGCTGTGTCGGGCGTTGCTGCTCAGATGCGGAGGCACTTCCAAAGATGAAACGCAGCAGTCTGCCTACATCATCGACTGCAAGATAGCACAGTGGGACTAGAAAAAGAGTGATCACTGTCGCAAAAAGACTTCCGTAACCCATGGCCACTGAGACTGGCGTTAAAAATTGAGCATGAGTGCTCTGTGCACCGTTACTGAAAAAGAAGGGTATAGCTTTGGCTAGCCATGTTCCATCAAAAATTAGAGG
>JBIKYV010000168.1:0-8076 GCA_044355075.1 Prosthecobacter sp. | reverse complement strand
GAAGCTGCCCTTCACCATCGAATGCCGCGCCAAGCTGGATAGCAAAAAGGGTTACAACATCCTCGTCGCCTCCGAAGTGAAGTCCTCGGCCACGCATTGGGAACTCTACACGCACGCGGGTCGCGGCACGTTGGCGCTCTACATGCCCGGCCGCGGCGGTGATTACGATTCGAAGGTCGATGTGTGCGACGGCAAGTGGCATGACTTCCTCGCCAGCGTCGATGAGAAGGGCGTGACGATCTGGGTGGATGGCAAACAAGTCGCCACCGTAGAACGGACTTTCCAGTCCGTTCCGGCTTTGAATCGGACTGGAAAGTCCGTTCTACGTCTCGCCTTCGGTCGCCTCGTCGAAGGTGGCATCGGTTGCGATGGCCTCATCGACGACGTGCGCATCGCACGCGGTGTCATGAAACCACGCAAAGGCAACTCGCCGCGCCTGCGCATGGACAACACCCTCGGCCTTTGGGACTTTGATAACCTCAGCGATCTCCTCCCACCACCCGCGCCGAAAGCAGCCGAGTTCACACCGGATCTCCCACCGCTCGACAAGGCGCAAAACAGCCACTGGCAGCACTTCGTGAACCGCGAGCGCGTGTTCGACTTTTACGGCAAGCAGGCACTGCACTTCATGACGCAGAATCCGTTGCCCGAACTCATCCCACAGTTCCCCGGTATGGACGGTGGTCAGCAAGGCCACTGGGGTAATCAAAACGACCAAACCACGTGGAAGGATGGTCGCTGGGCAGAGAGTGATCTTGGGAATGTGTTCTGTGGAGTTTTCAAGGGGTCTGGACTCACCATTCCAAAAGCCGTGTGCGTGCGCACGGGCGACAAAGCTGCGGTATTTGATGCCGAGCGCATGGCGTGGCGCTTGGAGTGGTCAGGCGGCTTCATCAAGCTCAATGATGCTCGACATGGCTTCATGGCTGGTGCGCCGATGGATGGCAAAGTGATCTCGAAAGAGGAAAAGAGGCTCTCAGGCACCTACCGTGGCTTTTTCCGCCGCGTCAATGAGGTCAATATTGTCACCACCGAAACGCCACTGCCTTCTCCAGCCCCTGCCCAATGGCCCCAATGGATCGAGACCAAAGGCGAGCTCGGCACACAGCAGCCTTTCGCCACCGACCTCATCACGATTCCGTTCGAGAATCCGTATGGCACGCTGTTCTTCATCACCGCTCATGACTTCTTCAGCGATGGTACTGCCGCCGTCGCCACGATGACTGGCGAGGTGTGGCTGGTGAAAGGCATCGACGACAAGTTGGATAAACTGCTCTGGAAACGCTTCGCTACCGGCCTGCATCAGCCGCTGGGCATGAAGATCGTGAAGGACAAGCTCTACGTGCTCGGTCGCGATCAAATCACCTGCCTGCACGACCTGAATGGCGATGACGAAGCTGACTTCTACGAGTGCGTGACGAATGCGATGCAGACCTCGCCGGGCGGTCATGATTTCATTGTCGGCCTTGAAACCGACAATCAAGGGCGCTGGTATTTCGCATCGGGGAATCAAGGCGTGTGCCGAGTAGAGCGAACCTCCAAGTTCGCTCAAGATGTAGATCGAACTCAGAAGTTCGATCTACAAGTCCTCGCCACCGGCTTCCGCAATCCCAACGGCCTCGGCATCTCGCCGGACGGCCGATTCATCACCACGAGCGTGCAAGAAGGCGATTGGACACCCGCGACCTCCATCTGCCAGATCGAGCTCGGTAAAAACGAAGGTGCTCACTTTGGTGCTGGTGGTCCGAAGGACGGCAAGCCGCCGGAACCCGTGCTCATGTACATGCCGCGTGGCGAGGACAACAGCGCCAGTAGCCAGGTCTTCATCACCAGCGACAAATGGGCCTCGCTCAAAGGCGACAACAACCTCATCCACCTCTCCTCTGGCGGCGGTAGCGCTTGGTTGATGATGCGGCAGAACGTCAAAGGTCGCTGGCAGGCTGCGGCGGTGCGCATCAGCGGCAACTTCGACTCGGGACCGCAGTGCGCTCGCTTCAATCCCAACGACGGCCACCTCTATGTAAACGGCATGACCGGCTGGGGCACCTACACGCCGAAGGATGGCTGCTTCCAACGCGTGCGCTTCACGGGCGGCGATCAGCCCGTGCCGGTGGGCTTTGAGGCTCGCGACAATGGCGTGCTGCTCCGTTTCAACCAACCGGTGAAGGACGCGAATGCTGCGACGTGCTTCGCGCAGTGCTGGAACTACAAATACGGCCCGCAATACGGTTCGCCGGAGTATTCCGTGAAGTATGCCGACACGCCCGGCCACGATCCGCTGGAGGTGCGCAGTGTACAGAAGCTCGACGGCGGTAAAACGCTCTTCCTCGAAATCCCTGAAATCGTTACCGCTAGTCAGATTCATGTCCGCGTGAGCACTGGACACGACATTTTCATGACCGCGCATGCCTTGGGTGAACCCTTCACGAAGTTCGCTGGTTACACGAAGATCGCCAAAACGAACCACGCCGCGCAGATCGGCCTCGAAGCGCCGAAACCATCCAAACCGAACCCCTGGGCCAAAGGTGAAGGCGGATGCGAACTCGTCATCGAGGCCGCTTTGGGCCTGCAATACGTCCAAAAGCAGCTCACCGCCAAAGCGGGCGAAAAACTCACGATCCGCTTCAAGAACCCCGACGTGGTGCCGCACAACTGGCTCCTCGCTAAGCCCGGGTCGCTGCAAAAACTCGGCGAAAAGTGCAATCTCATGATTACCGACCCGCAAGGCATGCAGAAGCACTACGTGCCCGATAGCGACGACGTGATCGCCTACACCGACATGACGAATCCGAAGGGCGAGTTTGTGATTCATCTCATCGCGCCGAAGGAAAAAGGCGATTACCCCTATCTCTGCACCTTCCCCGGTCACTGGATGGTCATGAACGGGGTAATGAAGGTCGAGTAGCCTTGGCGCTTTTGGAACCGCTATCTCGAAAATGAGCCTTGGTTCAGCTCTAGCCAGCTCTTCATTGCTTGAAGAGCTCTTCCTCGATGGCTGAGCTGGTTTTTGATTTCAAGAGAGAGAAGTCCAAATGTATCATCAAAGCCTTCAGGCTGGAAGAGTGGATCGTAGCCAAAGCCTGCGTTCCCTTGTTCTTCGAGTCGGAGTTGCCCTTCAATGGTGCCATGGGTCACCTGGAAGGTCTTGCCATCTTTGGCCAGAGCGAGGCAACAGCGGAAACGTCCACGAAACACGCTCGGCGTCAGTTTTCCTAATTCATGCTTCAGCTTGGTTCGGTTGTCTGCATCAGTTGCGTTCGGTCCCGCATAGCGTGCGGAATACACTCCAGGCTCTCCATGCAGAGCATCCACCTCCAGTCCGGAGTCATCAGCAAGAACCCATTGGTTAGGAAGGGCTAGGCTAGCCGCTTCGGCTTTGAGCATCGCATTTGCTTCAAAGGTCGTCCCTGTCTCTTCGGGGAGTTCCACATGAGGGAAGTTTTTCAAACCTTGAACCTGCCAAGAATCGCCAAGCATGGCCGAGACTTCTTGGACTTTATGTGCGTTTGAAGTCGCGAAGATGATCAATGACATGGCACGAATGATTGAACAGCAATGAATGATTTACTTGGCAGCTTTGGGCATCACGTTCACACCTATAGCCTGAGGTTGTTTCAAGTATTGTTTGGCCAATTCGGCTACGTCTGATTTTGAAATGGAGGTGAAGTCGGAAACTAGATTCAGGCTCCAGTTAATTCGCTCAGGATGTTCTTGGCAGTTCCTCACGACGTTTTGTGCCCAGTAGCGGTTGTCTCGACGCATTTGCTCCAATTGGGAAAGTATCGGCTTTTTGGCTCGGTCGAACTCATCGTCACTGATTTCACCTGTAGCGAGTTCGTTCGCGATTTTCGTAACGAGTTCCCGAATAGGCTTGGCCTGCTCGGGTTTGCACTCGATCATCGCCGTCATGTAGCCATAACCGGTGAATGTATCACTCGCGACATGGTAGCAAGCTGGGCTGTAGGTTTCTCCAAGTTCTTCACGAACTTTGATGCGTAGACGATCATCTAGAATGGAGCCTAGAAGAGTCAGTCGGCGCGTGCGCTGGATATCGAGCATGTCACCGGTAGGCCAGTAAAGTGCTGTGATGGCTTTGGGAATCTCGGTGACGAAGCTTAGCTCTTGGTTGCCAGGAGAAGGGAACTGAATCTTCCTTTCGTTGGTGTAGCTTGGCTTTTCTGCAGCCCGTGAAGGTAGAGCTCCGAGTGTTTTTGCAATTGCATCGAGAGCCTTTGTTGGGTCGATGTCACCTACGATTGAGACCTCAAGGTAATCTGATGTTAAAGGTGTCTTGAGCCATACTTCTAGTTCGGCAAGGCTACGCTTTTCGAGTTCAGTTTTCTCAGGGAAACCGAAGCGAAAATCTCCGCCATGTAGGTAAGATACGACCTTGTCATTCATGATGCCCTCGGCGGTATGTGCGAGCTGTATGTACATGGGCTCAAGGTTCTGACGAAATTGTCTTTCGGCTTCTTCTCGGTAACCTGGCGCTGTCAAAAAGGCAGTCAAAAGTTGAAGCTGAGCTTCGAGGTCCGCAGGTGTTGTGCGACCGCTAAGCGTGAATGATTCATCAGCGACATTAAAATCCATGCCTACTGTCTTGCTCGCAAACAAGCGCCGAAGGTCATCAGCGCTATGGGCTTTGAGTCCTGCCATGATGAAAGTGCTTTGAGCAAAAGAGATAAGTCCAGGCTTGTTTTGGGGAGCTGTGAGTTTCCCCCCGCCAAAGTTGAGAGTCACGCGGACCGTGCCTTTCTCGAATGGCGTTGGCTTGACGTTCGCACGCACGTGGTTTGCAAAGCGGGCTTGGGTGATTTCAAGCTCTTTGATCAGCTCCTGGGCAACAATTTTGCCTGGAGCACCAAATTCAAGATAGGCAAAGGTTCCGATTTCCTCTTTTTGTGGAGCTTCGACAGCTTGAGTAGCACTGGATGCATAGGCTTGAATGATCTGTGCTGAAGCATCGCCTTCGAGCTTGAGCTTGCCTCCCAAGAAAATCTGAATGTCTTGGCTCTTCCAGCTCTCGACAAAAGCGCGATGACATTCTTCTTGGGAAAGCTTAGCCATGGCTGCGTTCACGCGTGAAAGATCATCAGTTGGATGCGTGAAGACCTTGTTCGATGCTAGCACACTGACCAGACCGCTGGCTAGGTCGCGTGACTTGCGTGTGTCCGCCTGAGCGGCTCGCAGCTCGACAGCTTTGAGAAGAGAGGCTTTTGCTTCTTCGAACTCAGCCAAGGTAAAACCATGTTGGACGGCACGGCGAACTTCAGTTTCGAGCAGCTGCAAGGCACGGTTCCAGTTTTCAGGTGTGCATTGTGCCATGGCACCCGTCACGTTCACAAACTCCAGGTATTCATAGCTGTAAGATTCAGCTCCAAGAATAGGGGTGTCTTTGGCCTTAGCTAGCTTTGAGAAACGTTGATTCAGCATGGAGTCAGCAAGGTCGCGCACCATTTTTTCACGACGAGTTTCTGCCGAGTCAGGCTTATTCTTGGCAGGGCGAACGATTTCGACAGAAATGTCAACGGCGCTAGCTTCCATCTCTGTATGTAGCTTGGCAATGATCCCACGGCCTGTGGTGATTTGACCCAGGCTTGGGTCAGAAGCGTCTTCTTGAGTGGACTTCGCATCCGCGAAGTTTTTTTCGATCTCTGCCTTGACCAAGGCGAGGTCGGAGAAGTCACCCACCGCGACAATCATGGCTCTTTTGGGCGTGTACCACTTTTGATAAAAATCGACGAAGCGCTGCCTTCCCATGTTTTTTAGAGTTTTCTCGATGCCAATCGGTAAGCGCTTGGGTAGTAAGGAATCGGGAAGAGCGAACTCATAGCCTGCGATTTGGGTGCGGTATTCGATGCTGTCCCGGCTTAGTTTTTCGCTGAGGATGATGCCACGTTCCTTGTTGATCTCCTTTTCACCTAGAGTCATGCCATCGAGGTAGTCGCGGAACAGTTGCATGCCTTCTGTGATCAACTTGGGCTCTACCTTGGGCAACTCTAGCATGTAAACGGTCTCTTTGAATGAGGTGTGGGCATTGGTGTCTGCACCGAAACCCATGCCGAGGCGTTGGAAGTATTCGACCATCTCGCCGCCTGGAAAGTGTCGGCTGCCATTGAATGCCATGTGCTCTAGAAAGTGAGCCATGCCTTGCTGATCGTCTTCTTCCATCAAGGAGCCAACATCCATGTAAAGACGAATGCTGGCACGCCCTGGCGGCTCCTGATTTGGCAGGATGACGTAGCGTAATCCATTTTGTAATTGGCCAAATTCGGCCTTGGGGTCAGCCTTGAGATCACTTTGATCTTGAGGCCAGCCAGCAAGGACCGGGGCAAGAGTGAGAAGACCAAGGAACGATAGGGCGCGTAGCAGAGACTTCATGGATAGTTCAGAAACAAACGACGGAAGGCGGGATTCTGTCGATGGAAATATTTATTAGCCAAGACTTCTATGTTTCGGCAAGGCAATCCCTCCCTGTGAAAAGAATGCAAGGCTAGAGGCTAAGCCCGCTGCGCGCTGAGCAATTGACGCACGTATTTGCCGAGCATGTCGAACTCAACATTCACGCGGTCTCCGGTTCGCTTGCTGTGCAGATGAGTGACCTGATGCGTATGTGGGATGATCCAGCAGGTGACGCTTTCGGGGCAAACCTCTGCGGCAGTCAGTGAGATGCCATCAAGGCAGATGGAGCCTTTGGGGATTACAAGACCGTGATGTTCAGGTGTTAGCTCGATTTCCAATCGATGATCCTGGCCATGCTGACTCCAATCAAGGATGCGTGTGGTGCTATCCACGTGTCCCTGCACCAAATGACCGCCGAAACGCGTGCCAAGTGCCATGGCGCGCTCCAAATTCACTAAGCTACCCTGAGTCAAGTCACCTAGGCTCGTCACCTTAAGCGTTTGCATAAGAAGATCGAAGCTTGCCGTCTGCTCGTGCTGATTGCTATCGGTTACGGTCAGACAGCATCCATTGACGGCGACACTTTCACCTAAGGCTAGTTCGTTGGCCATTAGGCCGACGCGCAGAGTGAGACGTGCGCTTTCGCCTCTTGGTTGGAGGTTTAGAACCGTGCCAGTGGATTCGACGAGGCCAGTAAACATGACAGCTCATTAGGCGGGACAGTGCGGGCTCGCAAGCAGCTTGGAGGAATCCTTTTCTAGCCAGGGAAGGAATCCTTGCGTAAAATAAAGGTCTTCCCATCTTGGAATTCTTTTCACTCCTTTAACCTCCCTATTCGATCATGGAAAATGTCATCATCATCGGCACTGGCTGCGCGGGTTTCACCGCTGCGATTTACACGGGCCGCGCCAATTTCTCACCCCTCATCCTTTCTGGCAGTCAGCCCGGTGGCCAGCTGACCACGACGACTGAGGTCGAGAACTTCCCCGGCTTCCCCGAGGGGATCATGGGACCGCAGCTCATGATGAACATGCAGGCTCAGGCAGAGCGCTTCGGTGCCCGCATCGAATACACCAGCGTGGCTGAGGTTAAAAAAATGCCAGAAGGACACTTTAACGTGATCAGCGAGGACGGAACGGTTCGTCAAGCCCGCGCGGTCATCGTCGCCACCGGTGCATCACCGAAGCACCTGGGCTTGCCAAATGAGAAAGAGCTCATCGGGCATGGCCTGACCAGCTGTGCGACTTGTGATGGTGCTTTTTATCGCAATGTGCCCGTTTGCGTGATCGGTGGGGGTGATAGTGCCTGCGAAGAAGCTGGGTTCCTCACCAAATTTGCGAGCACAGTTTACCTCATCCACCGTCGCGAAAGCCTTCGTGCATCCAAGATCATGGCCGATCGGGCTCTTGCCAATCCTAAGATCAAGCCTGTTTGGAACAGCACGGTCAGCCAATACCTGACGGATGAAAAAGGTGAGATGCGTGCAGTCGAGCTGACGAATCTTATCACGGGCGAGAAGAGTGAGCTCGAGGTGAAGTGTGTCTTTGTCGCGATCGGTCACGTGCCCAATGGCGCTTTCCTTGGCGATTTGGTGGATCGCGATGAAGGTGGCTACATTCTGCAAATCGAAGGCACTCGGACCAAGACGGAAGGCTTATTTGCTGCTGGAGATGT
>JBIKYV010000167.1:0-8153 GCA_044355075.1 Prosthecobacter sp. | reverse complement strand
TGGATGCGCAGATCGGACGAGTTTTGGATGAGTTAGAGAAAACTCAACTCGATCGAAGCACGATCGTGGTCCTCTGGGGAGATCATGGATTCCATCTTGGTGATCATGGGATCTGGACCAAACACACCAATTATGAACAAGCGAATCGTATTCCGCTGATCATCGTCGCTCCGGGCATCACCCAGCCTGGCACTAGTACGAAACAGCTCACAGAGAGCGTCGATCTTTATCCAACACTCGCGGAGCTAGCACAGTTACCACGCCCCCAAGTGCCGCAGCCCATGGATGGCATCAGTCTCGTTCCTGTGCTGAAGAATCCCCAAACACAACTTCGCGATCACGCTTACCATTGTTACCCCAGGGGCTCCCTGGTAGGACGTGCGGTTCGTAGTGAGCGCTATCGTTTCATCGAATGGAAAAAGCCAGGGGCACCAGCAGAAACTGCAGAGCTTGAACTTTACGACTATGAACAAGATCCGCTAGAAACGAAGAACCTAGCTTCTAAGTGTCCAGAGATATTGCGTGAGCTACGCTCTATATTGGCAAGGCATCCAGAGGCGAAGCCTTGAAGCTATTTGTTAGTCTCAAATCCTCTCTTGGATTGGTATTGCAATGCCCCTAGCACTTTGACGCAGCGCGCCGCAGCTGCGACATTATGAACGCGAAAGATATGGGCACCACGCTTCATGCCTGCGGCGATGCAGGCCATCGTGCCCGCATCGCGATCCGTGGCATTCGGGAGTGCCAAAACTTGGCCGATCACTGTTTTTCGAGACACTGGCAATAAGACGGGACAACCCCACTGATGAAAATAGTCTGCATCCCGGTAGATCGCCAAGTTGTCATCTCGCTGTTTGGCGAAGTCGATTCCTGGATCGAGAACAATTTGTTCCTGGGACAAACCTGCGCTGCGAGCCAAGGCGCACTTTTCATCAAAGAACTGCTGAAGATCCTGCCAAAGGTCACCATAGCTCACATGGGTGTGGGCGATCTTTGGCTGTCCAATGCTATGCATGATTAACAAACTAGCGCCGTTTTCAGCACAAAGCTGGGCATTCCTAGCATCTGGCAATGCGCTGATATCATTGATCAAGTCTCCTCCAAACGGCAATACAGCAGCGATGACGCCTGGGCGCCAGGTGTTGATGGAAAGTAGAGGGGGCCAGAGCTGGTCAGTATCCCATGGAGCAAGTGGTCCGAGTCTTTCCTGTAGTCGCGGCCATGCTTTTAAAAAAGGCATCAGGCGGCTAATTTCTTCTTCGACAGTGATGGCTTGTCGATTCGTGCGTGCACTCTCGGCTCCGATATCGATGATGTCAGCTCCTTCCTTAAGCATTCTTTCGGCCTGCCGGAGCGTTTCCGAAGGGTCTAAGCTGCCATCCCCACAGAAAGAATCATCGTTGATATTGATGATGCCCATGACTAAAGCTCGCCTGGGAAAAACGACAGTACGATGCCTTGCACGCCAAGTCATAGGCCGCTCAAAATTTGGGATACCCGAGGTGCTCATGCAGGCTCCTGTGGTCATTGTCTAGGGAAACGCAAGTGTTTCCGTTTTGCAGGCAGTTTCTCATGCATCAACAACTCCTTGAGAATTGATGTCACCATTTTGACATGACACCTCGTAACCAAATGCAGGATCGTTTTATGGATACGCAAACTTCATCACCATCAGCCATCAGCCTCCCAGATCAGATCGGGCTGATCGTATTGGAGGATTGCTTTCATTTCCCTGGTTGCTACCTGCCGCTCTATATTTTTGAGCAACGCTATCGACTCATGCTTGATCACGCACTGAGCAGCAGCCGAATGTTCGCCGTAGGAACAACGGTCGATGGGAAACTTCTACCCGTCACGACAGCTGGATTGATCCGTGCCAGCAAGAAGCGGCCTGACGGCACTTCTCATGTCATGCTTTATGGGGTTTCCAGAGTCCGCTTCACAGGATGGGTTCAGGAAAAGCCCTTCCGAATCGCGACCATCGAGCCGCTGGAGACACTCACCCAAAACTCTGAAGATAAGCTTCACGAGATGAAGGAAAAGGCGCTTAGACTATTGCCATCTGCTTCAGAATCGGGTGAAGGAATGCGAAAACTACACCACTTACTGACGCAAGTTGATTGTCCGGAAGCTGTTTGTGATATTCTCACTTTTCATTTGGTGAGAAATGCTGAGACAGCAGGCAAGATCTTAACCGAACAACGGCTCGAAGATCGCTATGAGGTATTGTTGGATGAGTTACAGATGCTAGACTCTCCTGAAAGGGAAGGTTAGACAATTTCTCTTTCGAACCAAAGCGTGTCCTTGCTCAGGGGGCGGCTGCGTCTAATTTGGGGCGGTTCTCATGTCCGCCTCTCTTTTTCTCCGCGAATTTCTTACTAACTGGCAATCAGTGGGGGCGATTGCACCTTCGAGCCTTGCTTTGGCGGAGAAAATGATGGAAGCGGCTGGAGTGTGGAAGGCCTCTCATGTGCTTGAGTTGGGGCCTGGCACAGGTGCCTTCACTCAGGTGATTCGTGATTCGATGCCTAAAGGTGCGGATTATCTCGGTATTGAAATCAACGCAGGCTTTGCTGATCAGCTCAGGGATCGTTTTCAGGGTATGAATTTTGAAGTGGCGGGTGCTCAGGAATTCGACTTTTCCACCTACCTTACTGGGAAACCTCAATTTGATGTAATTGTCAGCGGTTTACCTTGGACCGCATTTCCGAGAAGCCTCCAGCAGGCTATCCTGAGCAATGTACTGCCGAATTTGGCTGATGGAGGTAGCTTTGCCACCTTTGCCTATTTTGGCTTTCACATGCTGCCTAGTGGCAGGCTATTTCGTCGCCTTTTGCATGAGCGGCTGCACGGAGTCGTCACCAGCCCTGTTGTATGGGGCAACTTACCTCCCGCCTTTGTCTATGTAGGAAAGAAGGCATGAGTGCGGTTGTTATCTCGATGGATTAAGATTAGCTAGGTTGCCCACGCTCCAGGCATTCGCTCAGCCAGCGCACCATGCCAGCCACGGATTCGTGCTTTTTGCGTAGAGCTGAAAGCGTCTGCCAATCGAGACGCTGACGGGGGCTAGCAATGGTGATTCGCTGAGGGCGCATCTTTTCCTGAACTTTTTCGAACTGATCCATGCTCATGCCGCGAAGCTCACGCGCGGTGGGCAGCTCATCCAGAAGATCCATCTGGATACCTAGGCTGGTAATACCAACGCCGAATTGATGTCCAAGGCTTCGGAGTGCTTCGACCAGCGCTTCATCATTTAGAGGCTCGGCGATGACAAGTTCTCCCATCAGGGTCCATCGTGTTGCACTCAGGGCTTGGAAAAACTCGGCTGCACAATTGTCTAGGGTGAGACCTATTTTCAATTGTACACCGACCAAGCTGGTCTCAGGACCGCCCAAATGCCGACGTAGATCCTGCATTGAGGCATCAAATCGAGCAATACACTCTTCTCCGGTAGATTCGATGTCCCATTCTGCTGTTACGAGATCGGGTATGTCCCAATGACCACGGCTTTCTGGTGCAGCATGAGGACCGCCATTTAACGGATAAGCATACTGGGCTCTTTGCAGGCAGAGCTTTTCATAGATGGCTGCGACCCTTTGAAAACGGGACTGAGCCAAGTCTTCATGAACTTCGCCACCGTCGAAGAGACGACGGTGGATGTCGTGCCCTAGTGGCTGCTTTTTGGTGCGCTGATAGTAGCCCTGACCTTGATCCACCTTAGCGATAGGCGAGGTGGAGTCATAAGAGAGAATGGAGAAGTGATAACGCAGGGTCGCGTCGCTGTAGTCATCTCCCAGTCTTAGGCGAACCAAGCGAATGAGCTCAGTGCCCTTGATCGCTTCCTCGGGGGCATGAGGTAGGATCTCGGGAAGGATATTTCGAAGTTGTTCGCGTAAGTTCATTCCTGGCAGCGCGCCTCGGCTGAAGCGATAAATAGACGATGCAGGAGATGGGCCATGATGGTCAAGATCGAAACGAAGATTTGAATCATTGCTTCTTGGCGTCTTGGCCCAGTCTCTGAAGAACATTCAGGGTGATCTGCTCGACAGCAGGATCTTTGCCCCTGAGACCATGAGTCCAATCGGTACTTCCCGTGGTGAAAACGGTACCACCTTGTGTGTAGATTCCTAGGCACGCGTGTCCGGTGCGTCCCTTTTCCCATTTCTCATACCATTCGGCATCGTCTGGATGCCACCGCACGGGGCAGGTAGCTAAAACCTGAAAGCTGGAAGGTGTACCATCGCGGTGAGTCGGATAGGGGAGACCATCTTTCCATTTGAGTTCGCAGCCATCACATTCGTAGCCGACGATGCTGTCCTTGCCGCCTAACTTCGCTCCACGATTCAGCTGGGTGCCCTGAAAGACCCAATGCTCTGGACGGTGGATTTCATACTCAGCAGGCTCATCCATGAATTGGCCATGGCTTTTTCGATAACCTCCCCATAGGAAACCAACGCCCGTAAGCTGGTTCTCTGGGCGTGCGACACGATAATGGCTCCATAAGGTACTCAGGGTTTGATGCTGCTGAGTCGCGAAGATTGGGTCCAAGTGGTAGTTTTGCTTCCAGCAGGTGAAACGGTGATCTTCTGACTCGGTGCGGATTTGCCAACAACAAGTGTTACCACTGAAAAAGGCCATATTCCCAGCATTGGCAATCCAGGCTTCGAGGTGGTCGCGCATAGGTGCGCTCCAATATTCATCGTGGCCTACGCTCAAGACCAGACGATATCCCGTCAGCATCTCTGGATGAAACTCCAAATCCTCGTTTGCTGCGAATTCGAGCTCAATGCCACGGCTTTCAGCCCATTCAACCCAAGGCAGTTCCCAGCGGGAATACTGGGAGGCGACTGGTCGGTGAAAACTGACACGATGCCCCGCATTCCCAGCAAGGCTATTGTAGCTGTACAAGGAAAAGCCTCCCCAGTTGGTGTAGGCGTTGTAAGTGTTAGTCGCGAGCTGAAGAAGGATTTTTGAGGTTTCGCCAGGCTTGGCTTGGCGCACGATAAACCACGCGCTGGATTCGGCCCTAAGAGAGCTACGATGGGTCCACTTACCTCCCCGATCTTCCGTCTGAAACCTCACCTCATAGTAGCCAGATTTCCACTGGGGCGATGTTTTAACTTTAAATGCTATCGGCCACGCACAGCCATTCGAACTCGCATTTTCAGGAATTGGATGCTGAATCCCAGGAAGATTCTGAGCCTGCCAAACCATGGTTTTTTTCTGCCCGATTCGGTAGATTTCTGCTGCAAAAGAGCTTGAACTAGTGCTAACATGCAGGCCGATCTCCTCGCCTTGAGCCACACTTCTTTGGTTGGCGTAACCTTCGATAAATAGCGGATTTAATTCTTCGGCATGCAGTCCAAAGATATTGAAAAAAATAAATACAACCGGAATGAAACGAACGGAGAAAGGCATATCTAGGCTTTGAAATACAGTCGTTACCAGTTCTTCGATTGTAGCTCTTCAAGTGAGATATGCTTTTCGATTTGGCTTTGCCCCGCCAAGTCTAAAATGCGGAAGTGAAGGCTGGGGGGCGTGGCTTCCCAATCAATGTCTACGGTCCCTACATTCGGCTGATGATACGTGCGATCCATGACTCGGTGGCGGTTCGGAGTTGGCTCACCTCGCTTATGGGGCTGCGTCAGTGAACTGGCGGTGATATCATAAAGGGGGTAGGGGACTGCTTCCTGAAGGGCTGAAACTTCACACCAATGCCGATCTCCACTGAGGAAAACGACACCCTTGGCTTGAGTTTTTTCGATCAGCTTGACCAGTTGGCGTTGTTCATGGGGGAAATTGGCCCAGCTTTCGCTGCCGCAGGCCTCCGCAGCGAATTGAATGCTGCTGACGATAAAGCGTAGTTCAGCGGGTTGTCGGAGGCACTCCTCTAGCCATCGCCACTGCATTTTTCCTAAAATGGTTGTACCGGTGTCTTGGTGGGGAACTGCAGCGCCGCCGAGTTGAGCCATTTCTTTGGCGACTCGCTTCAGCGGGCTACGAAAGTAGCGGGTGTCGAGCATGATAATCTGAGTTCTTCGTCCAGGAGGGCCAAAAACTCGTGACTGATAGACCCCTTCTTGTTTTCTCAGCTTGGACCACGAGGGTTCGTTCAGCCAATCGAAGAACTCTTTTTGAGATTCGGCACGCAGGGGATAATCCGCCCCACCATCGTTTTGTCCGAGGTCATGATCATCCCAAGTAGCTAGGATTTGCGCTTTGGTTCTGATCGTCTGGAAGAAGGTGCTCGCGCCGAGAGCCTGATATTTGCCGCGCATCACCTGCATGTCAGTCGTGTCAGCGTAGATATTGTCCCCCATGAACAAAAAAACATCCATGGGCAACGAGGCAGCCCGATCTAGCATGGGATGCTCTGGAGTATTGATGCAGGAGCCAAAAACGATATGGCGCAGTGGCATAGGCGGTTTTGCAAGTTCAAACACCGGGCTGCTCTCTTCGGGAAATAAAACGGAGAATTTTGGCTGCTCCAGTCCCTCACGGTAATTGCGAAACACCACCGCTAAAGGGGTCGCGCGCGTTGCTCGAATCTGCCATCCTGTGCTCCCAGAAGGCACTCGGGTATGCCAGACTCCGGTCATCACCACAATGTCTTCTGGTGCTCGTAGCTCTTTGCCGCCATGACCCGAAAAGTGAAACTCAAAGTCAGGTTGAACCTTGCCAGACGGCACAAAAGTAAACTCCACGTAGCGTGTGATGAGCTCTTTTGCCTTCGCAAACATCTCCTGACGGGCAGCACTCTTCATGTCGGGGAGCACTGCATAGAGTAGGGAAGGCTCCGCATTTGGATCGGCCGCAAAGCAGCGCGGATCGACCTCGATACTGATGGTGCATGAACCGTCCTGGCGGAAATCAGCACGGACAGGGATATCGGGCACAGGATGCGCCTTCAGACTGGTCACGGAGTGCAGGCAGAGGAGGATGATAAAAAAACAGCAGGTGCGCATGAGAAAATTGTTCTTGTCTTGCAATGAACGAATCAGGAAGATCGTTCTCACGTCTACAGCAACATTTGCTGCAACACCCAACAACAAGAAATCATCATCCTATGAAAAAGGCACTTACACTTCTGGCGATCAGCGCCATGGCCCTTGGTTCCGCTTATGCCGGTTGCGGAAAAGTCGTTACTAATGAAGGCACCCTAAAAAGCTTCGACGCAGCGACTAAGAAAGTCGTTGTCGAAGGCAAAGATGGCAAGGCTGCCACTCTGACCCTGACCCCTTCTTCCAAAGGTTCTGATCAGGCTGAAAAGCTTGTCGGTAAAACCGTGAAGGTGGACAGCGAGCATGGCAAGATCACCAGCATCGCCAAAGCTTAATTTGCCGCTCTAAGGAGCCTTACAATATCGTAAAACCCGGCAGATCATCCTGCCGGGTTTTTTGTTTTCCAAGTGCATGCAATGGATTGCTCAAAAGAAAGCATATCCTGGTGCCTTGACCCTAGTAGATGACCGTGCCATGCCTCGCGCTCCATGCCTGCCCGCTCTCCACGCCAGACTTCTCATGTTACTCCGCTCATGGTTCCATCCCTAGAGGCTCGTCACCATCGCTTAGAGAATGGTTTGGAAATAATCGTGCGTGAAGATCACCAGCATCCTTTGGTTAGCGTTCAGATCTGGGTCAAAGCCGGAAGCATTCATGAGGAAGCTTGGACAGGTGCCGGGCTCGCTCATTGCGTAGAGCACATGCTTTTTAAAGGCACCCTGCACCGCACCGCTCAAGACATCTCCACAGGTATTCAGAAGTGCGGAGGTTACGTGAATGCCTACACGACTTTTAATCGAACGGTTTATTGGATTGATGGCTTAGCCGAACATACCGAAAGTTACCTCGATATCTTATCGGATATGGTTCGTCATTCACGGTTCGATGTTGCTGAACTAGCCAAGGAGCAGGATGTCATCCGACGTGAAATGGCGATGGGCAATGATGAGCCTTCCTCCCAGCTACAGCATCTTGTGCAGGCTACCTGTTTCCGTAACCATCCGTTGCGACATCCCATCATCGGGCATCGTGAGGTGTTTGATCAGGTGAAACGAGAAGATGTGTTGAACTTTGTTCATCGACATTACGTGCCCAACAATTGCTTTATCGTGATTGCTGGAGCTGTCGATGCGGAAGCTACCTTTGCCGCAG
>JBIKYV010000042.1:0-25962 GCA_044355075.1 Prosthecobacter sp. | reverse complement strand
AGTCGAGTCCGAAAAGGTTACTCCATCCCCAGCACCTTCCAGAGGAAGGCCCATTCATCGGCGGTTTGTTCAATGATTTTGGTTAGGGCAGTTCCTGCACCGTGGCCAGCGCTGGTTTCGATGCGGATGAGGACGGGCGGGGCATCGTCGCCTTTGGCGTGGCATTCTTGGAGGCGGGCGGCAAATTTGAAGCTGTGCGCAGGGACGACGCGGTCGTCGTGGTCGGCGGTGGTGACGAGTGTGGCTGGATAGCGCGTGCCGGGCTTCAAATTGTGCAGCGGGGAGTAAGCGTGGATGGCTGCAAATTCGTCGGCGTTTTCGCTGCTGCCGTAGTCGCTCTTCCAGGCCCAGCCGATGGTGAATTTGTGGAAGCGCAGCATGTCCATGACACCGACGGCGGGCAGAGCGGCTCCGTAGAGTTCGGGACGTTGAGTCATGCAGGCACCGACGAGCAGGCCGCCATTGCTGCCGCCCATGATGGCGAGCTTTTTCGGCGAGGTATAGCCTTCCTTTTGCAGCCACTCGGCACAGGCGATGAAGTCATCGAAGACGTTCTGCTTCCGCAGCTTGGTGCCAGCGAGATGCCACTCGGCGCCGTATTCGCCACCACCGCGCAGATTCGCCAGCGCATAGACGCCGCCGAGCTCCAGCCAGATGGCGCGACCGATGGAGAAGTTCGGCGTGAGGCTGATGTCGAACCCGCCGTAGCCGTACAGCAGGGTGGCGTTGTTGCCGTCGAGCTTGAGACCTTTTTTATGGACGAGGAACATGGGCACATTCGTGCCGTCTTTGCTCTTCACGAAGACCTGAGTCGTCTCATACGGCGAGGCATCGAAATCGACGTTGGGTTGTTTCCAAAGCGTGCTCTTCCCGCTGGCGACATCGTAGCGGTAGATTGCACCAGGCGTGGTGAAGCTGGTGAAAGCGTAGTGAGTGAGCTTGTCGGTGCGCTTGCCACCGAAGCCACCGACGGTGCCGATGCCAGGTAGCTCGATGTCGCGGAGCTTTTTGCCTTCCATGTCATAGGCCACCATGGCGCTGCGGGCATCTTTGAGGCTCTTGCAGAGGAGCTGACTATCCACGCAGGAAACGCTGTCGAGCTTGTCCGCGCCTTCGGGGATGATCTCGTGCCAATTTTCACGAGCGGGCTTCGTCACGTCGATGGCGATGACGCGGTAACGCGGCGCTTTGAGGTCGGTGTGGAAGTAGAACGTGGTGCCGACGTTTTCGATGAAGCTGTAGGAGGCATCGAAGTCATTCAGCAGCTCGACCACCTTCGCATCAGTCTGCTTCAGATCTTGGTAGAAGAAACGATTCTTCGGATCGGTGCCGTGGGTGATGCTGTAGATGAGATAGTTTCCGTCATCGGTGACGTAGGCGTGCAGGCCCCAGTCGGGTTGATCGGGCCGGGCATAGATCATCTTGTCCTCGGACTGCGGCGTGCCGAGTTTGTGGAAGTAAACCGTCTGGTTCTTGTTCGCCTCGGTGAGCGCAGCGCCTTCCCTCGGCTTCGGATAACGGCTGTAGTAAAAGCCGCTGCTATCCTTCGCCCAGGAGGCTCCGCTAAACTTCACCCACTCGATCAGATCCTCGGTGTCCTTGCCTGTGACGATGTTTTTGACGCGAAATTCCTGCCAGTCGCTTCCGGCCTTCGACACGCCATAAACGAGCCATTTGCCATCCTCACTCGGCGCGGTTTCAGTAAGCGAGGTGGTGCCTTCTTTCGAGAGTGTGTTGGGATCGAGCAGCACGCGGGCCTCGGCTTCGAGTGAGTCGGCGACATAAAGCACGCTCTGGTTTTGCAGGCCAGAGTTGCGATTGAAGAACCACTTCCCGCCATGCTCAAAGGGGATGCCCGTGCGCTCGTAGTTCCAGGCTTTTTGCAGGCGCTTGCGGATCTGCTCACGCTTCGGGATGGCTTTGAGGAAGCCAAAGGTTACCTCGTTCTGCGCCTTCACCCAGGCCTTCGTTTCCTCACTGTTGTCGTCTTCCAGCCAGCGATAGGGATCCGCCACCTTCGTGCCGTGGTAGTCGTCGATGACGCTGTCGTCCTTGTGAGTGATGGGATAGGTGAGCGAGTCAGCAGCAAGAGAAAGAGTGGGCATGAGGAGGATCGGCAAAATGGCTTTCATGATACGATCACGATGACCGAGGAAATGTCCCTTGTCGAAATCTCGCTGAAACGCGATCTCGCCACCGCATGGCATGGAATCATGGAACCTCTTGATTAGCATTCTATCGGGAGCACGATGCTCTGCTGAAGTCCGGAATATCTCGGGAGAATGGAGAATGCCTCCCGGGAGAGTGCATGTGTCTATTCGTGCTTCACTTCCCGCTCGATCCAATCGTAGAGCATGGGTAGCAGTAGCAAGGTCAGCAGTGTGGAGCTGATGATGCCTCCGATGACCACTGTGGCCAGAGGCCGCTGAACTTCCGCACCAGCACCGTGGGCTAAGGCCATCGGTACAAAGCCGAGTGCGGCAACAAGCGCGGTCATGATGACGGCACGAAGTCGTGTAGCCACACCTCTGAGAACAGCTTCACGCACGCTTAATCCTTCCTCTTCACGAAGTTCGTTGAAGTAGTTGACTAGGACGAGCCCGTTGAGCACGGCTACCCCGCTCAGAGCGATAAAGCCGACAGCAGCCGTGATGCTAAACGGCATGTCCCGAAGATCGAGGGCGATGATGCCTCCTGTTAGGGCCAGCGGGATACCGGTCGCGACGAGTAGCGTTTGACGTACACTGCCAAAATTGAAAAAGATCAGCATCAGAATGAGAAGCAGGGTCGTGGGGACGACGATAGCGAGGCGCGAGCGCGCCTCCTGAAGATTCTCAAAGGTGCCGCCGAACTCAAAATCATAGCCTTCGGGGAATGAGACCTCTTTTTTAATCTTTGCGGTAGCCTCGTGGACGAAGCCCTCCATGTCACGTCCCTCGCCCACACTCACGAGTAGTGCCACACGGCGCTGCGTTCGGCTATGACGGATAGGGTCCACGGCTTTCTCGACGCGGATGTCTACGGCATCTCCCAGCGGAATCATGCCGAAATCGCCGACACGCAAGGGTAGGCTACGGATGACCTCATTCTTGGCGCGCTCATCCTCAGGCAGTCGCACCACGATGTCTCGTTTGCGATTACCTTCCACGATCTGCCCCACGACCTCTCCACCTAGTCCGGCAGAGACGGCTCGATTGGTTTCTGCGAGAGGAATATTATATTTGGTTAGCACATCACGTTTCACCTGGAGGACAAGGGTGCTTGGGCGTCCTGCGGTTTCTAGTTCTGCCTCACCGCCAGGGATATTGTTGATGATGTCTCGAATCTGCCCTGCCAGCCTATCCAACATATCAAATTCCACACCGTAGATGCGTACGGCTAGTTCGGCTTTGGTGCCCTCCATCATTTCGTTGAAACGAGTTTCAATGGGTTGGCCGAATTCCACAGTTTGATCGGGATGTTTGGTGAGCACTTCCGCTTCAATAGCCGTCATGAGTTCCTGCTTGGTTGTGGGCATGCCTGGACTCATAGGCCACTCGTGGAGTGGTTTGTAGAAGATGTAAAAATCCGTTTCATTTGGAGGCATCGGATCGGTAGCCACTTCGCTGGTGCCGATGCGGGTAAAGATGCATGTCGTCATGGGGAACTTCTCCCGCACCATTTTGCCAAGCTCGAGGTCCTGAAGTAAGGATTCATGCAGGTTCATCCCCACTTTTCGATAGACCATGCCTGACATGGAACCTTCATCCAGCTTAGGCACGAATTCCGAACCCAGTGTCGTGAAGCGATGGCCGCAAAAAGCGAAGAAGCCAATCGCGAGGACCGCTACCATCCAGCGAAGTCTGAGCACGAGGCGTAGCACAGGCTGCACGAGCTTGTTCAGCCAGGCGATCATGAAGTTTTCTTTTTCCGTGATGTTTCCACCCAAGAAGTAGGAGCAGAGCACGGGCACTAGCGTGAGCGCTAAAAGCAAAGCGCCAGTGAGCGACAGGATGACGGTAAAGGCCATCGGGCGAAACATCTTCCCTTCAACCCCAGTGAGGGTCATGATAGGCAGATAGACCACGGTGATGATCAGCACGCCAAAGAAGGTGGGACTGGCGATCTGCTTGCTGGCGGCAAGCACCTCTTTGGCACGTTCTTCGGGGGTGAGGATACGCCCTAGATGGTGCTGCTTGTGTCCCAGCCGTCGGATGATGTTTTCCACCATGAATATGGCTCCATCAATGATAAGACCGAAATCGAGAGCGCCCAGGCTCATCAGGTTAGCGGACCAGCCACCTTGCACCATGCCGCAAGCGGCAAAAAGAAAGGAAAGAGGAATCATGGCCGCCACAATGAGCGCAGCGCGCAGGTTACCGAGTAGGACGAGTAGAACGACCACGATGAAAATGGCCCCTTCACCCAAATTTTTTTCAACCGTGCCGACGGTAGCGTTGACCAGGTCGGAGCGATCATAGACGACTGTGATACCCATGCCTGGAGGCAATTTTTCGCTGATCTCCTCAATGCGTGGTTTCACGCGCTGGCAGACAACGCGAGCATTTTGCCCCATGAGCATCATGATGGTGCCGAGTACGACTTCCTCACCGTCCATCGTAGCGGCCCCACTGCGGAATCCCGCGCCCCACTGCACTTTGGCCACATCCTCCACCTTCAACGGATGCACTGCTGCGCCAAATTTGACGGGCAGCTTCGCGATTTCCTCTGCTGTGCTCACGCGGCCGACGCTGCGAACGGTGAGTTGTTCGCCATCACGACTAATGACGCCACCACCCGCGTTTTCGACGTTATCGCTGATGATGTCAGCGAGTTCTCCAACGGTCATGTTAGCAGCCTTGAGTTTATCGAGAATGGGTTCGACGGTAACCTGACGCTGATGGCCGCCGTTGCTATTGATCTCAGCAACACCTTGCACCGTGCGCAGCATAGGTTTGACCACATACTCATGGGTCTCCCAAAGCCGCATGAGACTTTCGCGTTCGTCAGCAGGCCGCTCCTTGGCGTCCTTTTTCCAATGGACGGTGTAGTAGAAGATTTCGCCGAGCCCGGTACTAATAGGCGCTAGGCTCAAATCGCTGCCCACTGGGAGATCCTGCATGATGGCCGTCAGGCGTTCACCCACGAGCTGGCGAGCGCGGAAGATGTCTGTGCCATCTTCAAATTCGACGGTGACTTGGCTAAGGCCAAATTTGGTGATGGAGCGCGAATCAAGCACGCCTGGCATGCCTGAGAGGGCCATTTCAATGGGACGAGTGACGGCGCGTTCCGACTCCTCAGGTGCCAGAGCAGGAACATTCACATTCACCTGAACCTGTGGGCCGGTTAGGTCCGGGACAGCGTCAATCGGGAGATTCAGTAGGGCAATGACACCTGCGGCGAGAAGACCGAGCGTGCCAAGCAGCACAACGGCTCTCTGGCGGAGAGCAAACTCAAGAAGATGGGGAAGCATGGTCGCGAATCGTGAATGGAGATGCGAGGAATGAGTCTGCCGAATCACTGGCTCAGAGTGACGCCAGTGAGTTGCTCCAATTCAAGGCGTGCCTCCACGGCAGCGACCTGGGAAGTGAGCACTGCGTTGACGCTATCAATGTATTGCTGCTGGAGTTCCGTATAAGTCGAAAGCGGCAGCGCACCGAGGCGGAAGTGCTCATCAGCTTCGGCGGCAGCCTTGCGGAAGCTTTCGAGGGTGTCCGCAGGCCACTTAGCCAGCTCTTCGACATGAATGCGATAGTGGCTGACTTGGGCTGCGACATCACGTTCGAGCTGGCGCAGCTGAGCGGTCAGCATCACTTCAGCCTGAACTTCACGTGCCTTGGCAGTTTCGATAGCTCCCTTATTGCGGTTCCATAAAGGCATGGGAATGGAGACGCCAATGCCCACCTGCGTTTCGCGTGTAGAGTTCTGCTGGCGTTGGATGTAAGGCACGACGCTGATCGAGGGCCAGCGTTCGTTTTCCGCTAACTTTACTTCAAAACCTTGCTGCTCGACGTCAAGAATACGGGCGCGAAGACTGAAGTTCTTCTTCCTCGCCTCCACCATCAGTGTCTCTATCGCCGGAGGAGGATTGAGTGTGAGGGATTCTACACGGACTTCCAGCGGGGCTTCCGCCTTTTCTCCAAGAAGCTGATTAAGCTCGAAACGTGCGTTGGCCAGTTCATTGCGCGCTGCTGTGGCTGCGGCGCTGAGGTTCAGCGAGTTTGCCTGGATGATACGTGCCTCGAGCTTGGGCGCGACCCCTGCGGGATCCCTCTGTAGGAGCACGTCGGCTAGCGCTTTGTAGCGGCTTGCTACTTCAGCGGCAGCGCGCGTCTTTTCTTGGGCTGCTAGGATGCTCCAGGAAAGGTTTTTAACGCGCGCGGCTAGGGCTGAGCGGAATTGTTCTAGCCCCAGCCTAGAGAGTTCGATGTCTTTTTGGGCGATTGCCTTGCGTAGGGACAAACGACCCGGCCACTCAAAGGTCTGGGTCAGTTGCACTGCCCAGGTTGGCCCGTCAGTGAGGTCGTTGCTTGCTAGGTCGCGTACTCGCCAATTGCCTACACCGGTCATCAAATCAGGATTTTTGATCTCACCTGCCTTGATCTTGCCACCCTTGGCCGCATCCACCTGGGCCTCGTAGTAGCGTAGTTCAGGATGTGTCGCCAGTGCCTTTTGGATCAAGGACTGGACGGTGAAAGGATCGGCAAAGACGGAAGTAGTTAGCAGGCAGAAGGCAAGTAGAGAGGTTTTCATGATCAAAAAAATTTGTGGGACCAGAGCACTAGAAAGCCCGCCCTTTGTTTGGTTAGGTGCGGGATGGAAGAAAGGTATCTGCTGGCAATCAGCAGACAGGTTGAAGCCTCAACACCTCAGAATGGTCTTGGAGGCCTTGACGTGAAGGCCGACAGTTATCCCACTGAAACCCGGCGGTGGGGCGGACATCATGGAGATCGTTAGGATTGAGCGCAGGTGAAAATATGACAGCACCCATCGGGAGGGCAGTAGCACCATCGTTGGTCCATTGGGGGAGATTCGGCGTGAATGGGCGGAAGCTTGCTCCACAGAACGCAGATGGAAACAATGGTCCGGCTTTTCTAGCTGAGATTCCGATGAGGCATCTGCCATAACATCAGAGCCTAACAAATCATGCCAAAAAACCATGTTCTTGGCCGAATGGCCCAGCACCATGCTTACCTCACCATGGCGTGAGGAGCATTGTTTCAGGGTGTGGTCCCCAGTGATTCCAGCCACCGCCATGATGACAAGGGGCCCAAATGCATGAGAAGAAAGTGCCCACAACAGCAGAAGCCAAACATGCACGAGACGCGAACACGTCCGGCAGGGTAGGCTTGGAAAAGTAGCGGGCATAGGAAAAGGGCAGTCCAGATCAACGCATCAAGGCGTGTTGGTCCTTCGAGTTTTTTCCTCAGCATTTTACAGGACGCAAAGCCTTCGAGTTCTTGGCGCGAAAAGCGCATTGATGTAATCAAACGGGTAGGCTTTACGGGAATGCCATTCCAAGACGAATGAGGCTAGAGTCAAAAATCCTGTCTATCCTGAGCCTTCGGTGATTGTGCCCTTGAAGTTATGAACTGTGCACGGGTAGGTATCGAACGGTGGTGGCTTGCGGGAGATTTAAGCCCCTTTGCTGGTGCTGCAAAAGCGGTTCTAAAGCTTGGCGCATCGGTTTTTGCATCACCGAATGCTATGTCCGCCCAACTTTTTGAATCGATGCTTAAGCCGCTGACACTTCGAGTTTGTTGGTAGGAGTTTCTTCTTCGGGAGGCACAGCGACGGGCTCGGCTTTGCTCATGACTTTGACGAACTTGGGTTGATAGTCGGTCCAGTTTTCCAAGATCATTTTCGCACGGGCACTGTCGGTTTTGTCCAGGTGATCGTAGATCAGTTTTTTGAGTTGATTCGCGTCCTCGAGATCGAGGACAGGCTCGCCTTTGATCATCTCGGGATTGTGCAGTTTGGCGAACATGCCTGCTTCATCCAACAGGTAGGCCACGCCGCCACTCATGCCCGCGCCGAAATTTTTTCCAAAGCTACCCAGGACAGCGACCACGCCGCCGGTCATGTATTCACAGCCATGATCGCCGATGCCTTCGACGACGGCGGTGGCTCCCGAATTGCGCACGCAGAAGCGCTCACCAGCTCGACCGGCGGCATACAGGCTGCCGCTGGTGGCTCCGTACATGACTGTGTTGCCGAGGATGCTGTTCTCCCAGGTTTTGTAGTCCGCGTTGACCCTGGAGCTGGGCTTCAGGATGATCTCAGCGCCGCATAGGCCTTTGCCAACATAGTCGTTTGCTTCGCCGATGAGTGTGAGTTTGACACCGCCGCATGCAAAGGCAGCGAAGCTCTGGCCCGCACTGCCTTCTAGCGTGACATCAACAGTTCCTGGGGCGAGACCGTGATTGCCGTGGTGGAAGGCGATCTGGCCGCTAAGCTTGGTGCCGATGTTGCGGAAGGTGTTCTTCACTTTGTAGCGTAGCGGGCGGACTTTCATCTTATCGCTGATGGCGAACTGGGCCTCCTGAATGATGCGGTCGTCCAGCGGGTGCTGGTCGAGACCGTCATTGCGGTTCATCTGGCAGGTGCGTGCGGCGTCTTGGCCGAGATCCTGGCCGACATCCCGCAGGATGCGGTCGAGTTTGATCAAGTTGGCTTTGGGATGGCCGGGCACTTCACGCTGACGCAAGAATTGCGGGCGGCCAATCATTTCATCCATGGTGCGCACGCCGAGGCTGGCCATGATTTCGCGTACTTCCTGGGCGACGGCATTGAAGAAGTTCACGATCATGTCTGGATTGCCTTTGAACTTGGCGCGGAACTTCGGATCGGTGGTGGCGACACCGACGGGGCAGTTGTTCAGGTGGCATTGGCGCACATAAACACAGCCGAGGGCGATGAGCGCGATGGTGCCAAAGTTAAACTCCTCTGCACCTAGGATGGCCGCCATGGCGATGTCACGGCCGTTGCGCAGACCACCATCGGTACGCAGCGTCACACGTTCGCGCAGGCCATTGAGCATCAGCACCTGCTGGGCCTCGGCCAAACCGAGCTCCCAGGGCAGGCCGGCGTGCTTGATGGAGCTAAGTGGGCTAGCGCCGGTGCCGCCATCGTGGCCGGAGATGAGAATGATGTCGGCGTTCGCCTTTGCGACACCTGCGGCGATGGTGCCGACGCCTGTCTCCGCGACCAGCTTCACGCATACACGGGCACGTGGATTGGCTTCCTTTAGGTCATGGATGAGCTGAGCTAGGTCCTCGATGGAATAAATGTCGTGATGCGGTGGTGGGCTGATCAGGGTGACTCCGGGCGTGGTGTGGCGCAGGCGCGCGATCATGCGGTTTACCTTCATGGCGGGGAGCTGGCCGCCTTCGCCAGGCTTGGCTCCTTGGGCCATTTTGATCTCCAGTTCCCAGGCATTGGCGAGATACTCAGCGGTGACCCCAAAGCGCCCGCTGGCTACTTGCTTGATCTTTGAGTTGGCCCAATCGCCGTTTTCATAAGGCTTGAACCGCTTAGGATCTTCACCGCCTTCGCCGCTATCGGATTTTCCGCCGATGCGGTTCATGGCGATGGCCAGCGCTTCGTGGGCCTCGGGCGAAATGGCACCCAGGGACATGGCAGCGGTCGTGAAACGCACGCGGATGTCTTCGATGGGCTCGACTTCATCGATGGAGATCGGTCCTTCACTGCTGGGGACGAATTCAAAGAGATCCTTCAGGGCCGTGGGTGTGTTTTCCAGCGAGGCCTTGACGTAGTTTTGGTAGTCTTCGGCTTTGCCGGACTTCACGAAGGTGTGGAAGTTTTTGATCACTGGGCCCGTGACGGCATGCATTTCTCCTTTTTGACGTGGGCGGTAGTAGCCTGGGTCGCCGAGGTCGATGCTGCTCAGCCCCTCGGGCACCGCGACACCGAAGCCAGCATAATGACGGGCTAGCGCTTCGGCGGCGATTTCGGGGAAACCGATGCCACTGATCTGGCTGGGCGTGCCTGTGAAGGCGAATTGCATGACCTCTTCGCCGATGCCGACCGCTTCAAAGATCTGCGCGCCGATATAGCTGCTGAGCACGGAGATGCCCATCTTGCTCATGATCTTCAGCACACCCTTCTCTAGTGCTTTGCGGTAGTTCAGAGCGGCTTTTTCATAGCTCATGCCATCCAGCTGAGGCTTGCGGGCGATTTTGTCGGACTCCACAAGCTCGCGGATCGTCGCAAAGGCCAGGTAGGGGCAGACGGCGCTGGCTCCAAAGCCGAACAAACATGCCATCTGATGGGTGTCGCGAGCCTCACCTGTGTCGATAACTAGGCTGAGCCTCATTCGAATCTTCCGGCGGTTCAGGTGATGGTGTACCGCGCCTGTGGCGAGCAGGGCTGGGATGGCAGCGCGGGTGTGATCCACCGCACGGTCGCTGAGGATGATGATCTGCACGCGTTCGCGAGCGGCTTTTTCCGCCGCGGCGCAGAGGTGATCCAGGGCGTGCTTCATGCCCTCGGTGCCTTCGCTGATGGGCCAAGTAGTATCGAGGACCCGGTGCGGGTATTCTTTGAGCGTTTTGAGCGAGGCTAGTTCGTTTTCAAATAGGAAGGGTGAGGTTAAGTGTACCACCTTTGCGTGCTCTGGCGTCTGGCCTAGCCAATTTCGTTGCGGCCCCAGTACCACATCTAGGCTCATCACTGCGCGTTCGCGAATCGGATCGATCGGTGGATTCGTGACCTGTGCGAAGAGCTGGCGGAAGTAGCTGCTGAGCAGTCGGGGGCGCGTGGAGAGTACACTAAGCGCCACATCATCACCCATGGAGTAGATGGCTTCTTCGCCCTTCGCGAGCGATGGCGTCAGCGACATCTCGAGCTCTTCTTTCGTGAAGCCAAAGGCGGCTTGCTTTTGCGAAAGCGTCAGCACATCCAGCTCGTCTGTGGCTAGCTCAGGTGCTTGCGCCGTGAGGCTGGTGCGGTTTTTTAACCACTCGCCGTAGGGCTGGCGGCTGGCGAGTTCGGCCTTGATCTCATCATTGAAACGGATGCGCTTCTTCAGCAGATCGATTTCGAGCATTTCTCCCGGCGCGAGACGGCCCTTCCAGCGCACGCGTGCGTCATCAATGTGAACGATACCGACTTCAGAACCGAGGGCGAAGATGCCATCGGTCGTGAGTTTCCAGCGGCTGGGTCGCAGGCCGTTGCGGTCAAGGCTGGCGACCACACTTAGGCCATTGGTCAAAACCATGGCAGCAGGGCCATCCCAGGGTTCGCTGAAGCACTCGTGATATTCGTAGAAGGCCTTCAGTTCAGGCGATGTCGTGGGATCGATGCCATACGCGCTGGGTACCAGCATGGCCATGGCATGAACGGGATCGCGTCCGCTCTGCATGAGCAGATCCAGGGCAGCATCGAGGCTGGCGCTGTCGCTTTGTCCTTTGGCGATCAGCTCCTTGAGCAGCTGTTCTTCACCTTCCCAGACGGGGTTTTCAAAGTCGCTGGCGCGGCTGTTCAGCCAGTTGCGATTGCCGCGCACTGTATTGATCTCGCCATTGTGCGCCAGAGTGCGGAAGGGGTGGGAAAGCGCCCACGTGGGGAAGGTATTTGTGCTGAAGCGTTGGTGGAAGACGGCTAGCGCGGTTTCGAAGTCATCGCTCTGCAGATCTGTGTAAAATTTTTGCAGTGAGGAGGGCAGCAGCAGCGCCTTGTACACCATGGTGCGATGCGAGAAGGAGGCGATGTAAAACTCTGCAAGCTTATGGATTCGGGCCTTCAGCCGCATCTCACGCCGCACCAGATAGAGCTGGCGCTCGAAAGGGGCATCGTCCATGCCTTCGGGCCGTGCGACGAGCAGGTGCTGAATGACTGGCATGGTCAGGCGTGCCTTGTGGCCGAGTTCGTTGGGGTTCACTGGCACATCGCGCCAGCCAATGACTTGGATCTCGCGATTGCGTAACAATCCCTCCGCCAGCAGGTGAATCCGCATCCGCTCCGTAGGATCTTGCGGCATGAAAAAAACGCCGACAGCAAGGTCCATGGGGTGCTGCAGCTCGAAGTGCATTTCATCAATGAAAGGCTGGAAAATCTTGTGCGGAATCTGGGTCAGCACGCCCGCGCCATCTCCGGTCACACGGTCGGCATCCACGGCACCACGGTGCTGCACACTGCATACGCCGCAGATGGCCATATCGAGGATTTCCCGGCTTCGTTTGCCTTCCACGCTAGCCACGAAACCGACGCCGCAGGCGTCACGTTCTAGATCCATGCGGTGCAGAGATCCTTGATTGGGGATGTCCAAATCGAAAAAAGGGTGTTTCATGGGGGGTTGGGAAACCCCAGCGCCAAGCCTGATCTGGCAAATGCGATGGAGAGGTTGTCGGGATACGGGGGGTGATCAAGCAAGGATGGTGCCACCTAAAGGGGCCTGAATGGCGAAGTGCATGAGATTTGAAGACTGAAAGTGCCATGCAAAGTGCCAAGTGCCGTGGCACTTTAGCCGCTAAAGTGCCAAAATTGGCGCAATTGCCATGGTCATAAAACCTTTCTCCGCCAAGGATGAACGATTCAATCAATTCATTTTCAATGATTTGTGAATGGGTGCTGCGTGCTGGCACGATGCATGCCTGGAAGAGTAGCAATTCGGTTCCATTCATTTTTTTCCCCAACCACCATCATGAGCAAAATCCTCGGCATTGACCTCGGCACCACGAACTCCTGCATGGCCGTCCTCGAAGGCGGCAAGGCCATGGTCCTCGAAAACAGCGAAGGCGCACGCACCACACCTTCCATCGTCGCCTTCACGAAGAGCGGCGAGCGCGTCGTGGGCCAGGCCGCCAAGCGCCAGGCCGTCACGAACCCGCGCAACACGGTGTTCTCCGTGAAGCGCCTCATGGGCCGCAAGTTCGTAGAGCTCACCGAGGCGGACAAGCGCATGCCTTACAAGATCGTCCCCGCTGCGAATGGTGACGCGCATGTGCAGGTCGAGGTCGGCGGCGAGACGAAGACCTATTCACCGCAGGAAGTCAGTGCGATGATCCTCAGCAAGCTGAAGGCCGATGCCGAGGCGAAGTT
Organism: Prosthecobacter sp.; assembly: GCA_044355075.1. Classification (GTDB taxonomy): domain Bacteria; phylum Verrucomicrobiota; class Verrucomicrobiia; order Verrucomicrobiales; family Verrucomicrobiaceae; genus Prosthecobacter. The sequence goes on along the minus strand of JBIKYV010000042.1, from coordinate 12,921 downwards.
GGGTGAAACCATCACCGAGGCCGTCATCACCGTGCCTGCCTACTTCAATGACAGCCAGCGTAATGCCACCAAGGCCGCCGGCGAGATCGCTGGCCTGAATGTTCGCCGCATCATCAATGAGCCTACCGCGGCCTCCTTGGCCTACGGCCTCGAATCGAAGAGCGATGAAAAGATCGCCGTGTATGACCTGGGCGGTGGTACTTTCGACATCAGTGTGCTCGAGATCGGCGATGGGGTCTTCGAAGTGCTCGCTACCGACGGTGATACACATCTCGGCGGCGATGACTGGGACAACACACTCATCACCTGGATCGTGAACGAGTTCAAGAGCGACAGCGGCATCGACCTCAGCGGCCAGCCGGACGCGCTTCAGCGTATCAAGGAAGAAGCCGAGAAGGCGAAGATCGCCCTCAGCTCCAGCCAGAGCTACGACATCAATCTGCCCTTTGTCACTGCTGACGCCACCGGGCCGAAGCACATCATGAAGACGCTGACCCGCGCGAAGATGGAGCAGCTCTGCGACAGCCTGTTTGAGCGCACCATGAAGCCCGTGCGTGATTGCCTCGCCGCAGCTAAACTGGACGCCAGCAAGATCGATGAACTCGTACTTGTCGGCGGCATGACTCGTATGCCGAAGGTCGTCGAGACCGCGAAGAAGCTCGCTGGCAAAGATCCCCATCAAGGCGTCAATCCAGATGAAGTCGTCGCCATCGGCGCAGCCATCCAAGGCGGCGTTTTGAAGGGAGATGTGAAGGACGTACTCCTGCTCGACGTGACCCCGCTCACGCTCGCGATCGAGACCGCTGGTGGCGTCGCCACGCCGATGATCGCCCGCAACACGACGATCCCGAAAAAACATAGCCAAATTTTTTCCACCTACGCCGACCAGCAGCCTGGCGTCGAAATCGTCGTCCTCCAGGGCGAGCGCCCGATGTCCCGCGACAATAAAACGCTAGGCACCTTCAAGCTCGACGGCATCCCGCCGATGCCGCGTGGCCAGCCACAGATCGAGGTCACCTTTGACATCGACGCGAACGGTATCCTCCACGTCTCCGCGAAGGAAAAGACCACAGGCAAAGAGCAGCGCATCTCTATCCAAGGCAGCTCCGGCCTCAGCCAAGACGAAATCGAAAAAGCCAAGCGCGACGCCGAAGAGCACGCCGAGGAAGACCGCAAGCGCAAGGAAGGCGTCGAAGTGAAGAACAAGGCCGACAGCCTCAGCTACGAGATCGAGAAAACTCTGAAGGAGTGGGAAGGTAAGGTGCCCGCCGAGCAGCTCACGCCCATCAAAGACAAGCTCACTACACTGAAGTCCGCCATCGAAGCCAATGACACCGATGCGATGAAGACGCAGACCGAGGAGATCGAAAAACTCTTCGCCGCCGCTTATCAGGCTGCTGCCGCCGCAGGTGCCGGTGCTCCTGGCGCAGGTGGCATGCCCGACATGGGCGGAGCCGGTCCCGATGTCGCCGCCGCCGAGCCGAAGTCCCAGGATAAAGGCAAGGTCGTCGATGCCGACTTCGAGGTCGTGGATAAGGATAAGTAAACCACAGCCGCAAATATGGAAATTCTTGGATACCTTTTTGCAATGATGGGATTTGGGATCGCGATCGCGGCACAAGCCCAAACTGCCAAACTCGTCAAAGAGCTAAAAAAAGCCAAGGTGTTACCAGACGACTACTGATGATCGTGAACAGCCAGCCAATGCCGTGTAGGCAACAGCATCTTCGTTTCGGCGCTTCCGCCTTGTGCGGCCGCGTCTTGGAGTGCGCCGGGCCTCTGGTGCTCTCTAGGACGACAAGTGTCTTGCGGGGCTGTTCACGACTGACGGGCTGCCTCACTGTAGCGATGCTCGCTGTCACCTGCAGCAAGAAGGAAGCTTCGCATGCCAGTGCTCAGGTTCCTCAACCTGCTGCTGTATCTGAGGCAAAGATCGATGCGGCCATCTCGGAGGCCTTGGCATCGGCGCAGCTTTCTGCGCCTTCGTCATCCGATGCACAATCCGGACTGGAAGCCCAGGCTGAGGACATACTGTCACGATTCCCGAACAAGAATGCCGCTGATCTGCTCAACGTGCCTGAAGTGAATGAAGCGCTGAAAGCCGGACTGACGAAGCTTTCCAAAGACAAGAAACTCCAGGACCAGATCAACAACAGCGTTGCCCTTGCTGCCAAGATGAAAGGTCTCTCGGCTGAGCCTGGCACCGTGGGTCTTGATCTGGATATCAAGGGTTACGATCGCAGCCGAAAGTCACGCATGATCCAAGCCGTGATGTCTGAAGACCCCAAACAGATCGTACGTTTCCTCACCGAAGAGATCGGCGAAGCCACGGCAGAGCTGACCTACGGTGGGGCCCAGCGCGCCAGCAACGGAGTGGCCATCAAAGAAACGCCACCTCCCAATCCGCAATGAATTTCCGCCCGGCCAGCCGGCCCATCTCCATGGGACAGCAGGCCGGGCAGATGAACCAAACCAAACCAGAACCACAACCCTAGTAAGCAAAAACCAGACCAATATGGCTACCTCCATCACCCCGCTCGGTCGTCGCGTCCTCGTGAAGCGTTCCTCCAGCGAAGAAAAAACCGCTGGCGGCATCTTCCTCCCCGACACCGCTAAAGAGAAACCTCAGGAAGCTGAAGTGCTCGCCCTCGGCACCGGTAAGGATGACGAAGGCAGAGATGTCAGTACGCTGTTCACCGTGAAGGTCGGCAACAAGGTGCTCATCTCCAAGTACGGCGGCACCGAAGTCAAAGTGAACGGTGAGGACGTCCTCATCATCAACGAGACCGATATCCTCGGTATCATTGGCTAATCCGCCTCGCGTATTTCAAATCTCAAATTTTTAAAATTCAAATCCAGTTATGGCTAAACAACTCAACTTCGACGAATCCGCCCGCCAGGCCCTCCTGCGTGGCGTCACCAAACTCGCCAAGGCCGTGAAGGCCACGCTCGGCCCTGCCGGCCGCAACGTCATCCTCGAGAAGAAATTTGGTTCCCCCACGATCACCAAGGACGGTGTCACCGTGGCCAAGGAAATCGAACTTCCTGATCCCTATGAAAACATGGGCGCTCAGCTGATCAAAGAAGTCTCCTCCAAGACCTCCGACATCGCTGGTGACGGTACCACCACCGCTACCGTGTTGGCTGAATCCATCTACAGCGAAGGCCTTCGCAACGTCACCGCTGGTGCCAATCCTACCTCTCTGCAGCGCGGCATCCTGAAGGCCACCGAGGCCATCGTGGCGAAGCTGAAAGAAATCGCCACCCCCGTGAAAGACAGCAAAGAAGTGGCCCAGGTCGCCACCGTCTCTGCCAACTGGGACGCCAGCATCGGCAGCATCATCGCCGAAGCTATGGACAAAGTCGGCAAGGAAGGCACGATCACCGTCGAAGAAGCCAAGAGCATTGAAACGACCCTCGAAGTCGTGGAAGGCATGCAGTTCGACAAGGGTTACCTTTCCCCTTACTTCGTCACCAATCCGGAGACGATGGAAGCGAACCTCGAAAACGCATTCATCCTCATCCACGAGAAGAAGATCAGCAGCCTGAAAGACATGCTGCCTCTTCTGGAGAAGGTGGCTCGCTCCGGCAAGCCTCTTCTGATCATCGCGGAAGATGTGGAAGGTGAAGCGCTTGCCACTCTCGTGGTGAACAAGCTGCGCGGTACCCTCAACATCGTGGCCGTGAAGGCTCCAGGCTTCGGCGACCGCCGCAAGGCCATGCTGGAAGACATCGCCATCCTCACCGGTGGTCGCTGCATCACTGAAGACCTCGGTATCAAGCTCGAAAACATCGAACTGACCGATCTCGGCCGTGCGAAGCGCCTCACCATCGGCAAGGAAAACACCGTCATCGTCGAGGGCGAAGGCTCCTCTGACTCGATTGCCGGACGCGTGCAGCAGATCAAGAACCAGATCGCCGAAACCACTAGCGACTACGATCGTGAGAAGCTCCAAGAGCGCCTTGCGAAGTTGGCTGGCGGTGTGGCCGTCATCAATGTCGGTGCTGCGACCGAAACCGAGATGAAAGAGAAGAAAGCACGCGTGGAAGACGCCCTGCATGCCACCCGCGCTGCGGTGGAAGAAGGGATCGTTCCTGGCGGTGGTGTCGCTCTCATCCGTGCGACCGCAGCCCTAGGCGACCTGGGTCTGTCTGGCGACGAAGCGACTGGCGCTGATATCGTGAAGCGCGCCATCGAAGCACCTCTGCGCCAGCTGGCTGCCAATGCCGGTGTTGAAGGCGCCCTCGTGGTGTCTCAGGTGAAAAAGGGCAAGGGCAACGAAGGTTACAACGTGGCCACTGGTGAATACACCGACCTGATCAAGGCCGGCGTTGTTGACCCTGCCAAAGTGACCCGCAGCGCGTTGCAGCACGCCGCTTCCATCTCCGGTCTCTTGTTGACCACCGAGTGTCTCATCGCCGACATCCCGAAAGAGGAGAAGGCTGACGCCGGTCACAGTCACGACCACGGTGGTATGATGTAATCTGAACGAAGAACGCCCCAAGGTGTTCTGATTCGGCGGCCTGGGTGTGTGCAAGCGCACCCAGGCCAGTCCCCACCAGCGTAAAGCTTTTTGTTCAAGGCGACTGTGCCTACCGGGAGCTGGCACAGAAGGCTAAGAATAAAAAACCCCAAACCCCCAACGAGCGGGCTGAAGAGAGCGATCTCTCCAGCCCGTTCATCGTTTCTAGGGGTTCTCAATGTCTTTCCGATGTTACTGCTAGGCTTCTGCATCGGTGCTCTTATCGGCCAGCTATCGCCAATTTTTTGCGTCAGGGGTGGAGCCTGAAATAATGCTAGGCAGACCAGGTGCTTATGCCTTTGAATGGTGGCGATGAACCGTCGCTCCAGCCTTCAAGCGATTCTTGCCACTGGCATCGCGCCCCTTTTCGTACCTGCCCATCTTCTGCGCTCGCAGACGGCTCCTTCGAACAAAATCACCCTCGGCGTGATCGGGGTCGGTGCTCAGGGCACGCACGACATGCGCGCCTTTTTGAATCACGAAGACGCACGCGTGGTGGCGATCTGTGATGTGAATCAAACCCGGATCGATACCGCGCGCCAATACATTCAGGAGGCCTATGGCAAGGCGGATGTGCGTGTGCATCGGGATTTTCGCGAGCTGAATCGAGCCGCTGATGTGGATGCTGTACTCATGGCGCTACCTGTGCATTGGCATAGCATTCCATCGGCAGATGCGGTGCTGCAAAAAAAGCACATCTATCATGAGAAACCTATGGCTATGTCGATTGAGGAATCGAAGCATGTGCGAGCTGCTGTGCGCCAGACGGGGGTGGTATTCCAGTTTGGCACTCAGCAGCGCTCGGATCTGAAATTCCGCTGGGCGGCAGAGCTGGCGCTGAATGGTAGGCTGGGTAAACTGCGAGAGATTCAGGTCGGCGTGCCGGGTGGCAAAACCGCACCTTCCTGGTCAGAACAGCCGGTTCCTGCGGGCGTGAATTGGGAGCAATGGGTTGGCCCCGCGCCTATGACACCCTTTCACCATGACAAACTGAAGCGCGATAACCACGAGAACATCACCAACTTCTCCCTTGGCATGATTTCCTGCTGGGGCATTCATCACCTCGATATCGCACAGTGGGGCAATGGCACCGACACTACCGGCCCTAGTGTTGTGGAAGGCAGCGGCAAATACCCCGATGAAGGCGGCTGTGATGCGGTGCTAAGCTGGAAGATACGATACGAATTCGCTCAGGCGGCCCCGATCGTTTTTGCCAATCAGGATAGCGACATCAGCCACGGCGCGCGCTTCATCGGGGAGTCTGGCTGGATTCATGTCCTGCGTGGCAAAATGACTGCCAGTGACGAATCCATTCTGCGCGATCCTCAGAACAAAGTTGGAACCATGCCAGTGAAGCTACCTGAGAGCTTGGAGCACACACGCAATTTTCTCGATGCCATCCAGGGCAAGGCGAAAGCGGTCTGTGACATCGAGACAGCGGTGCGCAGTGACACGCTGTGTCAGCTAGCGTCCATGGTGCTTAAAGCGGGTCGAAAGCTCACCTGGGACCCTGCGGTGGAAAACTTCGGCAGCGACCAGGCGGCGAATGCCCTCCTGGCGCATCGGACGATGCGGGGTGACTGGAGGCTTCCCGAGCTTTGATGCTCGGGAAGGATCGTTGTCAGCAGAGATTTCCGTATCCGGCAGCTCAGTCCATCTTCCGCACCAGCACAGAGCTATTGTGGCCACCGAAGCCGAAGCTGTTGCTGAGTGCAGATGTGACTTTGGCAGGGCGCGCGGTGTTTGGCACCACGTCCACATCCACTTCAGGGTCTAGGTTTTCTACGTTGATGGTTGGCGGCACAATCTGGTCGCGGATGGCTAGGATGCTCGCGGCGAGCTCGATACCGCCTGCGGCACCCAGCAAGTGACCTGTCATCGACTTCGTGCCCGAGACCAGCAGGCCCTTCTGGGCATGTTCGCCGAAGGTGCGCTTGATGGCGCGGAGCTCACACAGATCGCCCACGGGGGTAGAGGTGGCGTGTGCGTTCACGTAGCTGATTTCATTCGCGTTCATCTTGGCATGACGCAGGGCCATCTCCATGCACTTGGCCGCGCCGAGGCCTTCCGGATGTGGCGAGGTCAAGTGGTAAGCGTCTGCGGTGACGCCGTAGCCGGCTAGTTCAGCATAGATGGTAGCACCGCGCTTTTTGGCGTGCTCATATTCTTCCAGAACGACCACACCCGCTCCTTCACCCATCACGAAGCCATCGCGCGCTACATCCCAGGGGCGGGAGGCACGCTCGGGCTCATCGTTGCGCATGGAAAGCGCCTTCATGTTGCCAAAGCCCGACAGGCCGCACGGACGGATCGAGGCCTCGGCCCCACCGCAGATCATCACATCTGCATCTCCGAACTTCATGATGCGCCAGGCTTCTCCGATGTTGTTGTTTGAGGTCGCACATGCGGTGGTGATGCACATGTTGGGTCCCATGAAGCCGTATTCGGTCGCGATCATACCCGAGGCGATGTTCGTGATCATCATCGGGATCAGGAAGGGCGAGACGCGACCTGGGCCTTTGTTCAGCAGGATCTCATACTGGGTCTCGATGGTGCTCAGACCGCCGATGCCCGAGCCGACCATGACGCCGACGCGCCAGGGGTCGAGACTGTCGGGATTCAGCCCGCTGTCCTTTACGGCCATTTTGGAGGCAGCCATGGCTAGCTGGAAAAAGCGGTCCGCACGTCGTGCTTCCTTGTGATTGTTAAAAAAGGGCGTCGGGTCAAAGTCCACCACCTCGCCTGCGATTTTGCAGTCATAGGCCGTCGTGTCCATGCTTTGGATGCGGCGGATGCCGCTCTTGCCGGCGGTTAGGTTTTTCCAGAAGTCATCCTTGTTGTTTCCGACGGGGGTAACGACTCCGATGCCTGTGACGACGATGCGACGCTCGCTCATGATTGCGTGGTTTTTGAGTGGGTTTGGACACGTGAGAGAACACGCTTTGCCCCCTGCGGCAAGGTGTTTTTCCCCGCTGCTCTTTCCCCTGCCAAGACGAGGCTTGCTGACCTGCTTGTTCTTGCCGTAGGCTTTCTCTTTCGTGATGAAAGCCATACTCTTCCTGCTCATCGCCATATCGGCCCAGGCCGTCGAAATCATTGCCCACCGTGGCTTTTCTATCCGCGCCCCTGAAAACACCCTGGGTGCCTTCCAGCTGGCCTGGGAAAACGGTACCGATGCCTGCGAGCTGGACATCTATCGCACAGTGGATGGAAAAACGGCTGTCATCCACGACAAAACCACCCAGCGCACCACTGGCCAAGCGCTCGACGTGGCGAAAACTACCCAAGCCCAGCTTACAGCCCTCGAAGCAGGAGCCTGGAAAGGTCAGGCCTGGGTGGGGGAAAAAATCCCGACGTTGGAGCAGGCTCTGTCGACTCTGCCGCAGGGCAAGAAGCGTTTTTTCATCGAAGTGAAATGCGGCGCGGAGATCGTGCCAGAGTTGAAACGCATCCTTCAGCCCTTGAAAGTTCGCGCCGACCAGCTGGCCATCATCGCTTTCAAGCGCGATGCCGCTGTAGCATCCAAAAAAGCCATGCCCTGGATCAAGGTCTATCGCCTAGCCTCTGGCAAAACCAAGGAGCAAAAACCCACCGACCTGACGCAGCTCATCGCCGATACTCAGGCGGATGGGCTCGATGGCCTCGACCTCAGTCAAACGGATTTTCCGTGGGATGAGGCAATGGTGAAGCAGGTCCGTGCGGCTGGATTCGGCCTTTATGTGTGGACGGTGAACCAGCCTGATGCGGTGCAGCGCTTCGCCCGTCTCGGCGTCGATGGCATCACCACCGATGACCCCGTGATGGCTCGCGAGGCACTGGCGAAACCCTAAATCATCGCAAGACTTCTAGGCTTAAAAGGCGCTGGGCTTCGCGCAGCAGAAACGCCGTGTCGGTGAAAGGCTGCCAACTGATGTCGATCCAGCGTAGTCGGCCGCGCGCGTCGATCAAGAGCGCCGCATGAAGCGCTTCTTGCTCAAAGTCATCGTAAGCGCGGAAGGCCTTGAAGGTTTCTAGCGAAGGATCGCTCAGGATGGGGAAGGGGGGCAACTTCTTCGTGGACATTTGCTCCGCGACACGTCCTGCTAGGGAAAGCGGCTCTCGGGTGATAGCCATGATCTTCAACCCCGCTTTTTCATAATCAGAGGCTGCCTTGGCGAAGGCGTTCACCTGCTCCATGCAGTGAGTGCAGGAGGAGCCGAGGTAAAAGAGCAGTAGGTGCGGCTTTCCTGCCAGCTCCTGGCTCTGAAAGGTGCCGCCTTCTAAGGTGAAAGCCTGCCAATTTGGAGCCTCGGGCGGAGACCAGTGCATCGGCCCGAGAGTGTCGAGTGCCGGGCGCTGGCCGATGTCGGTGCGCACAGGGGGCTTGCCCCGCCAGTCACCCTTCACACCATAGCGAGTGGCGAGGGCATCCAGGCGCTTTTTGATCGGCAGATCCGCATCCATGGCAAAGGCGGCCTTGCGCACCTCCGCAAAGGTTTTTTGGGCCTCATCGCTTTGGCCCAGCGCATCCAGCATCTCGGCCTTCGCGGCGAGACCGCTGAGACCCTGCGGGTAGTTTTTCAGCAGCTCCTTGGCCTGGGTCTTGTCTCCCAAAGTGAGCCACAGGCTCGCCGCCAGCGGTTTCGGTAGATCGGCAGCTTTGCGGATCAGCTCGGCAGCGTCCTTGCGCTTGGCTAGCACAGCCTCCAGGGCGCGTAGCTCGGTGAGTAGCTTCTCCGCTAGGGTGGGCTTGGGTTTTTCAGGGTTCGCTTGGTCCTGTTTTTTGGCGTTGTCCTTCTTGGCCTCGGCCTTGACACTTTCTCCTGTTTTGGGCTTGGCTGGGGTGGTCACTTTCTTCTTCGCGGTCTCTTGGGCGATCAGGGCCTCTAGGCCTTTCACGGCGGCAGCCAGGGATTCCGAGTCTTTTTTGGCAAAGAAAGCGCGTCCCTGGGCATGCAGCCTGCGTGCCTCATGAGCCGTTTGAGACACCGATGGGAAAAGAGGGCCGCGAGTGACCTCCAGCACACGGTCCCACAGCTCCCACAGCAGCAGCGTCTCCAGCAGTCGCGTGCGTCCGTAGCTGGCGCTGCTGCTATCCTTATCCAGTGTGTTGTTCGCGGGGTGCTGTGGGTGCTGAATCAGCGCGGTGGCTAGGGTGATGGCATCCCGAGCGCGGCCTAGCTCATGGTAATTGCGGATCAGCCACTCTTCATTGTGCGCGTAGTTGTGGATCTGGTCAGGGTGAATCCAGTTTCGGCTCATGTAGGCGTGATCCACGCGGGTGCTGGCCTCTTGCTGCCAGACAGCATCGTCAAAGCGCTTCAGTTTTGAGTAAGTGTGCCCCGGCATGTGCCACATGTGGGCGATGGCGGGCGCGGCGGGTCCGTTCATGGCGGCTGACTTCAGCGCCATGGCCGGCTTTCGCTGATCCCAGAGATGGATGCGGTAATGATGAGCAGGGTGGTTGGGATTTGCGGCAAAGACCTGATCCAGCAGCGCGTTCACCGCCTGGTAACTGGTGATGGGGGCATCACCATTCGCGTGCCAGGTTTTCCAGGCCAGGAAGGCCTTTGCCTCCACATCGTCCGGGTGTTCTTGGACAAGCGTTTCTAGGTCGCGGATGTAGTCCAGTGCGCGCTGGCGTTTATCGCGTTTGTCATTCGGATCTTCTTTGTAAAAGTTCTCCAGGCTGGCGATCCACAGTTTCTCCCGAGCACTGGCCTTGTCCTTCAGGGCCGCTGCTTTTCTGACAAACTGGCGGGCGCGTTTCTCATTGTTCACGTTTGCCATGGCCATGCCCCAGTAGGCCATGGCGCAGTTCCCATCCAGCGCGGCCACTTGGCGGAAGGAGCGCTCTGCCTCCAGGTACCAAAAGCCATGTAGCTGACCGACGCCCTGATTGAAAAAAACCTGCGCTTCAGGCTTCGTGTGCGTGATGGGGAAGCTCACCTGGCCACAGCCGGGCATTAGCTTGGCAGCTTGGCGCGGACCTTCGTTAAAGGCTTCGCCATGCACGGAGTGACCAGGCAGGGGATCCGCCGCCTGGATCATCAGGAGGCTGAGGCATAGACTGGCAAAAACGAAGGAGAGCTTGAGCATGAAGGCATCAACTAACGCAGAAAAGTCCAGGATTCTGCCAGAAAGGCAGCACGACAAGACCCATGCGAGCGTCCCGTGCAGCTCAGACGACTCCGCTAGCGAATCACACAGATGCCGAGCCGAGGAAGGTTTCAGCCTAGCAACCAAACTGCCTGATCGCGTCAGCTACTATAAAGAAGCTGCACGCTCGAGCTTGTCATCAATGCGTGATACCAGGGCATCCAGCACCTCACTATTGCCAAAGCGTTCGATCACATCCGCCAAGAAGCCTTCGACAATCAGCTTGCGCGACTCTTGATCCGAGATGCCGCGGGCTTTGAGATAGAAGAGCTCTTCGTCGGCGATTGGGCCGCTGGTGCTGCCATGGCTACATTTGACCTGGTCGGCGTTGATTTCGAGGCCAGGTAGGCTGTTGGCTTCGGCTTCATTGCTGTTGAGCAGGTTGCGGCAGGTCTGGTAGGCGTCGGTGTAGTGGGCACCTTCATCGACGATGATCAGGCCGCTGAAAATGCTGCGGGACTGGCCGTAGAGCGCGTTTTTGTAGAGCAGGTCGCTCGTGGCGTGCGGGGCTTTGTGACGCTGAAGCGTGCGCTGATCGACGATTTGATCGCCGATGGGCAAACTGACGCTGAGCATGTCGCTGCGGGCTCCTAGGCCGACGAGGTCACTGACGCTTTCGCTGCGGCTGAAGGCGGCGCCGAGCTGCACCTGGAAGCTTTTCACGTTGGCATCGCGTCCGGCGGTGATGCTGGAAAGATGCAGCGCCTGGGCGTCATCGGCGAGCTCCTGGCAGGCGGCATAGGTGATTTTGCTGCCACTGCCGCCGACAAGATCGGCGATGGCAATGCTGAGGCCGCCTTCCCCTTCGAGACTGCGATAATGATCGACGACGCTGACCTCCGCGTGATCGCCCGTGACGATCAGCGTGTGCGGAAAGATGGCCGCGTGATCGCCAACGACCCAGTGGAAGATTTCGACCGGCTTTTCGATGACGACATTCTTCGGCACGATGATGACGGTGCCCGCTTTGACATGCGCCAGATGCAGCGCGGCGAATTTGTTCGAGCCCAGCGCTTGCTCACCCTTCATGAAATGCTGCTGCAGGGCCGCTTCGTGGGATTTCAGGGCTTCTTCAAAGCTCACGCACACCACACCAGCAGGAAGACCGCTCGTGTCGGACTCGACGAGCGTGTCGTTCACGAAGACAAAGCGCGCGGCGCGTTCCTTGAGGCCTTCGGTGGCTGCGAGAGCGGCTTTGGACTGCTCGGCAGTCGGTGCTTTGGCCGGAGCGTGGTCGGCGAGCTCGATCTTCTTTGAGTTCGAGTAGCGCCAGTGTTCGTCTTTGAGGCCAGGAAGCGGCAGGGTCTGGAATTCAGTCCATGCTGCATTGGAACGGGCGGTGAACCAGCTTGGCGTGTTGGAGCCGCGGGTAGGTGCGAGAGCGAGGAGGCCGGTGGAGGTGTCAGAGGGCATTGGGGAAATGACGAATGGCGAATTCAGAATGACGAAGTATGAAATGGGATGAACTACCGAGCATTCCTCGGCAGTTCGAAAGATCATGGTGTAGGTGAAGAAGCGCCAGGAGCTTCTAAGTGTGAAAGTGCTTCGGAAATCGAGGTTTCAGCCTGCTTGATAGCAGCATGGGCTGCTGTGGGCACTGCATGGGAGTTTGCTAGAATGGTGGAGAGCATCCCGCGTGCTGTGTGAAGCTGCCAGGCGAAGCGCTGGGCGGGATCGGTCGGCAAATCATCGCCGTGCCAGTGCGAATCGTGCTCCACATCGAAGACGGGGCCGGTTTCGCTCAAAAGCTGTCCATCTACGAAAATGAGGCGGAGATGCTCGGCACGATGTCTTCCGCCGCCTTCGTTCAGGGAGAGATTGCGGAAGAGTTCGAGGACGCCATGCCACTGAAAGTCTTCAGGAGGCAGTTGGACTTGTTGATCGTTATCATCCACGTCCCAAGGCAAGAGCCACAAGCGCCCCTCTTTCACCTCGAAATCGCCCTGCATGCCACCTGAGCGCCAGACGGTGCTTTTGGTGAGCCATTCCCGGCCTGCGTGGTGAACGGTATCGAGCATGCTCATAAAAATGGCTGGCTAGTTTTAGTGCTCAGCTTCAAAGTCTAAAAAGGGCTTGAGCAACGAACAACCGTAACGTTCGAGTAGAAAACGGCTGGTCCAATCTTCAATGCGGCACACTTCGACAAGAAGGCCACTTACAGCAGACTCACGAATTTGATTTTCTGTTAGCTGGGGAAAGGCTGCGGAAAGCCGCTTCATGACTCTATTGTTTTTGTCATTAGTCCCAAAATGTTGCTCAA
>JBIKYV010000287.1:0-8208 GCA_044355075.1 Prosthecobacter sp. | reverse complement strand
GCAGCCTATCAGCCCCATTCCTTCACCTAGACGTTCAATTCATTCCACTTGGAGGGGTCAATGCTAGCAATGCCAAAATCTATCTCCAAGAACCCGCAGTGCTTGCCCTTGGCGGTTCTTGGCTTGCCCCCAAGGAATTGATAGCCAGTCAGAATTGGGATAAGATTCGTGAATTGGCCACGGATATTACTGAAACCGTCCAATGCATTCGCCCATGAGTCGTGTGGTTAGCTTCGGAGAAATCATGATGCGGCTCAGCCCGCCTGGCTATTCACGCTTTAGCCAAGCCATGCCAGGAAGAGTGAACATGACCTTCGCGGGAGCCGAGGCAAATGTGTCAGCTTCCTTGGCTTTATTGGGAATTGATACCGCATTGGTCACGGCAATGCCAAACCACGCGATTGCTGATGCTTGCCTAGCAGATTTACGCCGCCTGGGTGTGCAAACCAAGCATATCGTGCGATCACCACTTGGCCGTTTAGGACTTTATTTCTATGAGCAAGGTGTGAATCAACGCCCCGGAAATGTCATTTATGATCGGGAACAATCGACTATATCTCTCCTAGACACATCCGCTTACGACTGGAATCACATCTTTGAAGACTGCCAGCTTTTCGTTATTTCAGGCATCACTCCAGCCTTATCATTCTCCGCAGCAGAAGTGACAAAATATGCGGTAAAAACAGCACAACAGGCCGGCATACGAGTGGTCTGTGATCTAAACTATCGCAGCAAACTATGGCGATGGGATAAGGCCAAGTCAGCGCAGTCTCTTGCCAGTGAATGCATGACAGAACTCATGAAGAATGTGGATGTTTGCATCTGCGGAATCGATGATGCCGTCAATATTCTAGGGGTTCGCCGAGAACCTGAATTGCATTCGATTGCAGTGCAAATGATCGAGAAGTTTCCTCAGCTGTCTCACATAGCCTTTACTCTACGAGATGGCAGCAGCTCATTGGAACTCAAGTTTGGTGGCGCGCTTTACGACGCCCATCAGCAAGCGCTTCACGTTGCCCCCCCCTACTCGATACCCTTGGTGGTTGATCGTCTTGGCGCAGGAGATGCGTTCACAGCCGGCATCGTTTTTGGTCTAGTCAGGGAGGTTAGCTCAAAACACATAATCCGTTTCGCAACGGCAGCAGGCTGTTTGGCACACTCAACAGAGGGGGATTACCATTACAGCACGCAAGATGAGATCGAATCATTGATGCACGGTGATTCTGGAGGACGTGTAAGCCGCTGAAAGACTCAGGATTCTTGTAAGAGCATTTTTTTCGCGGTCTGCAGGTGTTCCAATTGTTCGGGAGGAAGCTTAGGATACTTCAATTTCATGCACTGCATCTCTGAAAGAACAGCAGCACTCACAATGAGGCGCATGTTTTTTTTATCATCAGCAGGCACAATGTACCAGGGACAATCTTTGGATGCCGTCTCACGAATCGCATCCTCATAAGCTTCCATGTATTCATCCCAGTGGGCCCTCTCTTTCACGTCAGCCTCCTCAAACTTCCAATTCTTGCTTGGCGTGTCAATGCGAGCCAGAAAACGCTTCTTCTGCTCCTCTTTTGAGACATGAAGAAAAAACTTCACTATTCGTATGCCGTTACGGTCACTGTAGGTTTCAAAATTTCGAATGTCCTCCAAACGATCTTTGAAAAGTTGCTTGGGATTTTCAGTGGTCTTGGATGGCAACCTCTGAACACGCATGACGATTTCAGGGTGAACGCGGCAGACAAGTACTTCCTCGTAATAGCTACGATTGAAGATGCCGATACGACCTCTCGGAGGCATCACGCGCGAATGTCGCCACATGAAATCGTGATTAAGTTCATCATCAGTCGGTCGCTTGAAGGCATGGCATTCGACCCCCTGGGTATTCACCCCGCTCATGACATGTTTGATGGTACTATCTTTGCCTGCACCATCCATAGCCTGAAAGATAAGCAGCAATCCTTGCCGATCCTGGGCATACATTTTTTGCTGTAGATCATCGATTTCTTCTCGAAATTGGGCAATAAGCTCGTTGTAATGCCCTTCGTTAGAATAGAGCTTGGCAGTCTTTGTCTTAGCTTTGCTGACGCGAAAATCACGGCCTTTGGCAATTCGATAATCTTCGAGGTCAATTTTGAGTTTCATGATGCATTCCGTGGATACGCCTGGATTCATCGCATAACTCGCGCCTTGGCGAGGATAATCCTCTACCGAAGTGGATTTCGTTCATTCCAATAAATCTTAAGATTTTGGGTCCGCCTCCCAGCCGCAATAATGTCCACATCACGATCCCCATCCAAGTCAGCACCCACTGCATCTTCGCAAGCCATTTCATCATCCAGCAAATGATGTTGCCATCCTGAACCATCTTCTTTTGAGGTGTAAAAAAGCTTAACCCCGACTTTTGATCCCACCTTATGATGAGCGCGCCAGCCAACAACGATCTGACGATTGTTCATCCCCAGCAAATCGTGACACGCAACCGCATGCCCATCGATTAGGCTATCATCAATAATCTTTCTCTTCCATAAGCCATCCTTCGGACCTTCAGCAGGAGGTGTATAAAGTACGACTTGATGACCATGCATGGGCTCTATCGCGACGATATAGGGCTGCCCTCCCGCAAATGCACCCCATCTCACTTCCCCTGCCCCCAAAAGACCAAGCTCTTGGTGGCGACTGATCCATCTCGTGTTCCACCCTTTCTCAGTTGGGTCGAGTCTCATGATTCCTTCTTTTCCGCATAGCAAAATCGATTCAGCCTCGGTTGAACTGCCCGCAGGGACTATTTCTAAGTTATGAGTCAGATGCATTGAATCTGTGACTAATGTCGTATTCCATGGCAGCTCTGGATTCTCAGGACGGTGATAAGCCAGCACTCGGACTCCTGCACCGTTGCCATTGACATTACCGCGACCGTGCAGCGGAACCACAATCAGATCAAATCGACCAGCACCATTTCTGACCCATTTCATGCGATGCGTCGTAGGTTCATGACTCAATTGCACCGGCACCCAGAGAGATCGGCGGTCTTGAGGAGGCTTAAGATAAAACACAGAGCCACTATCAGTCGTGTCAGAAGGGTTCCACTGCGCACCCACAGCGACCTCACACTTGCCATCTCCATCAATGTCACGAGCAGCGAGACAGACATGGTCTTTTTCCGTAAGCTTTTCGACCATGATGAACTTCTGCCAACTTGGGTTTTGATACCAGACAATACTCTCTCTGTCGCAAAGAAGAATGTCGTTGCGTCCATCACCATCAACATCGGCAACAGCAACCCCATATCCTATACCAAGATCAGAGGCAATCTCCTCTGCCCGAAATGTAGGTAAATCATCAGCATTAGCAACAAGCCAAAATAAACAAAAGAGACTGTAGGTAATTTTTGACATTTTTCCAAGCTGTCTGGTTCAGCTATAATGCGCTAGAAGAGATTTTTCTCCGATTTCGGTCAAAGTTGACAATGTAAACACAAATTTTGTATTCTTTTCGAGCGATTTCGCATGACGTTACTGTCCAATACAACAAACCATTCAAATCAGTTTCGCTCATGAAAATTTCAAAATTATTACACGGGCGCCTAATCCTAACCTATTTTCTCACATTAGGCTTCTTCTCATTGGCATTGTGTTTGCATGGAGTTCCACCATTAGCACCCGTCATTCAGCTTGTTGAGTTTAGCAAAGCCGGAGTCAGCACAGGTGGTTCAGTCTTTGTCTCTAGTCGCCATTCTTATCTCATTTACTGGCAAGACAATGCGATAGATGAAGAAGGATACGAAGTTCAGATTCGGAGTGTAGGCGGGTCATATTTCACGGCTGCCAGAGTATCAGCTAATGTGACTCAGACTTTAATCACACCCATTAGCGCATTAGCACCAGGTCAAGTCGTTCAATTTCAAATTATTGCATGGAAGTACAATGGAGCAGCAATTGAGCGTAGCACATCCACCGCATTCAATTTTACTGTACCAGATGGCAATGCGGAGAGCACGATGACCGGCCCAGGAGCTTCACTGCAAACTGACAATCTGAACGATAGCACAGTTAAACTTAGTTGGTTGGATCGGACAAATTCAGAAATTTATTATCAAATTGATTACTGGGAAGTACAGCAAGGTGCTAGTTCGCCGACATGGCAGACCTTGGGCTTTTCCAATCTATCAAGTGCATCTCCCCCATCACGTACTCAGCGCGATCTTCGCCTTCGTCTAATTCCTGAAAAGGATTATCAATTCCGGGTTCGTGCTACTCGACTTGCAAGTACTAGCACGACAGATGCATCTAGTTGGTCAAACGCCACACAACTTCGCACCCTCCCCCTGACAGCCCCAACTGAGCTAACGGCACAAATTCAGCGAGAAAATCTCCTGCGGCTAACTTGGGCCGATAACTCAACGAACGAAACAGGCTACGAAGTTCAGTATCGATCTGCAACGGGAGGTAATCCCCAACTCTTCACCAAATTCACTGAGCTATCGGAAGGGGCAACAAGCACTCAAGTACAAGTTGAACAAGGTTTATCCTTCGAATGGCAAGTTGTGGCATTATACAGCTACACACAGAGCAATAGTAACACGTCCACCACCATCAAAAGCGCTCCTTCGAACATCATTACAACCACAACGAGTTTTGTGGCTCCAACAGAACTCACAGCGGTTGAGTCAGGTTTCGGCAGCACGGCTGATCTAACTTGGATAGATAACACCTCAACAGAAGTTGGATTCAATGTTTATACACGCAAACAAGGCACCACATCCTGGCACTTCGCTAGGGCGGTTCGTGAAAATGTGACCCGACTTAGTGTCAACTCTCGGACAGAAGGGACCGACGAAGAAGGAGTGCCCGTGTTTATTCCGCTTGAGGTCGGCATCACTCACGAATTTATCGTTCGTGCGGTTGGAACCGAAGAAGAAGTTTTCTCGGCCGATAGTAACATCGCAAGTTGCAAGGTTAAAGATGGCTTCACCAGCCGCCCCTACCATCCTGCGCAAGTCGGAGTTTCATTCACCTACACAGTCACAACCACAAACCCTGAATCCAGAACCACCTGGAACGTAAATGGATTACCCTCAGGCCTAAGTTTTAACTCAAGCAATGGAGTCATCAGTGGTACACCCGCTCAATCTGGCATTTTCACCTGCACCATGCAGGCCGACTTTGCGGATGCCCCCCGCGCAACAGCGAATCTGACGCTAAGAGTCCTGCCCAATGTGACATCTCCACTGCCTGTGCCTGGACTTAGCTTACCTAACTTAATTCTCGGAATTCGCTCCACAGTTAAGATTCCACTCATGGGAAAATTCCAAGACCCCGATGCAGAGACTGGCGTACGACTCGAGACGACACAAGGAACGATAGACATTCTCTTGTATCCGAGTCTTGCACCAAGGGCTGTGGAAAACTTTCTCTCTTATATTCGTGCAGGAGATTATGATAACATGATCTTTCACCGATTGGTTTCGGGTTTTGTTCTGCAAGGCGGCAGCCTACGCGCTGTTAGTTTACCAAGAAACTTTGCTAGCATCAAATCACGACAAGCTCCCTTGAATGAACCAGGGATCAGCAACACACGCGGAACTCTAGCTGCGGCCAAGCTCGGAGCCAGAACTTCATTTGTCACTACCTCGGAAGGCACTCGCCTCAAAGACGAAAAATACGGCTATGTCGGTAACCCAGACAGCGCTACTACCGATTTCTTCTTCAATCTAACAGGAAACAGTTCCAATTTGGATAATCAAAATGGCGGATTCACCGCATTCGGCAGATTGAATGCACTATCATTAAATCTAGTCGATACCATTGCTACGCTACCAACAGGCAACTATCAAAACACCAATACGGGAAACTTCTATTCGCCCAGTCTCGACAAGCGATTGATTATTGACGGAATGCTAACGGCTTTTTCTGGCATCCCCATAAATGCCACTGAAGTTCCTGAGGACATGGATTTGAACAAGACGATACGAGTTTTAAAAGCCTATGAGACTCCACCCATTCGCTATCAAGTCAGCAGTCAACCAACAGGCGTCCTAAACGCTAGTATCGAAGGCAACGAGCTAAAGCTAGTCGGTGTATCATCTGGTCTAACAAACGTGACATTGACTGCGATTGATCAGGACAACCGATCCGGCAGCATGAGCTTTCAGATCGAAGTTCGCTCTTCATATCTACCACCAATCATCACACGCCAGCCAACCACTCAAGCCGTCCGTCAAGGCAGCCGAGTGACATTTAGCGTAAGCGCAACAGGCACTACCCTGCGTTATCAATGGCGAAAAAATGGACAACCCGTTGGAACGAATTCCAAGACTTTCGTGATTGCTAGTGCACAATCTAACGATGTTGGTGAATATGATGTCATAGTAAGCAATGGGTCAGGCACTGTCACGAGTCAAAAAGCTCGTTTAGCTATTCGTAGTATACCTACTATAGGGATACTTACAGATTCAAAAGTCGCCGAAGTGGGCAAACCCTTAACTCTGACGCTGAACAATGTGTCAGGCGCTCCGTTTCCTAGCATTCAATGGCGACGTGGAATAAGTGTCATCTCAGGTCAGACTACACCATCCTTCTCGATTAAAGCCAGTCGGCTAAACGATGCAGGAATTTATTCTGCAATAGCTATAAACCAAGAAGGCAAAAGCATTCAGAGCAATTCGGTGAAAGTAATTGTGGTGGACAAAACCCCTCGCGTTCAAATTCACACGCAAAACACTAGAGTGACATTAATAGCCGCGGTTAGCGGGCCCGATATTCTCTACAACTGGAAGAAGAATGGTCAGCTAATTCCTACCAACCAGGCACGTCACTCCGGCGTTACGGATGCTGTACTAGCTATCAACAACGTAGAGGCTAGTGACATTGGCGACTATGAATGTGAAATCACAATGCCAGATGGGTTAGAAAAGACCACGACAGGTCCTATCAAGTTGTTAGCAGTGACACGTCCTGTTGTTTTTAGTCTCACGGGAAAAGATGCTCCTAACCAAGGTTTTGTTGGAGTTGATTATATTTGGACGATTCCACACTCGAAGTCAGATGTTCACACACCCTCTCGATTCAACCTGACAGGGACTCCAAGCTTACCCCCAGGTTTAAAATTTGATACCACAACAGGAACACTAAGCGGCATACCATCGAAAGCTGGAATCTACAAACTGACGGCAACAGCCACCAATACCGCTGGAACAAGTTCACCTACAGAGATAGCTAATCTCATTATTTCCCCCCTTCCTTCAGCAAATATTGGCGTTTTTGGTGGAATCATCACTGCATCGGAAACCCTTAACGCAAACAGAGGAGGGCGTTTCGAAATCATTGTCACAGACACTGGCACCTACAGTTCCAAAATCACGCTTGGTTCGGAAATAGTCAGCGCTGCTGGAAGCTTGGGGATTGGTCAAGGAATCTCGAATCCATCAGGAATTAGTTATCAGAGTTTATTAAAGTTTAGTAGGCGCGATAAAAAACAGTTAACCTTATCTTTCGAGGTTGATTCAAGTTTTGGATATGTAGCTGGTTTTTTAAGTGATGGAACCAACACCACTAGTATCACTGGCTTCAGGCAAGCTTGGAATGAAAGCGTAAATCCATGCCCTTACGGAGGATCGCCAACAGCAATAACTTACAATCTAGCTTTGGATCCCAATCAAGGGGATGTTGGGAATTTGGAGGTGCCGCAAGGGTGTGGCTACTTGAGCATGAACGTCAGCGCCAAAGGCACAGCTAGCCTCAGCGGCAGGTTGGCCGATGGAACGTCTATCATCTCGAATGGTTCACTTGGCCCAGCAGGTGAAATCTTCATATTCAATATGCTTTATGCCAATACGGGATCGCTACTCGCACGTTTTGACATTGGCGACAATCTACTCCTTGGCAGTGATGGAAATGCAACATTGCGAGTTGGTGGACAAGCGCGCTGGAATCGTAGTCTTCAGCCCTCCTCGCAGAGACTTTACCAACAAGGTTTTAATGAAGTCTATCTCAATGCGCAAGGAGCCATCTATTACCCACCAGGAACAAATCGTATTGTAATGAGTCTACCGAATGTGGACTCAAATGCTGAGCTAAAATTCACACAAGCTAAAATTTCTTCTGCATCACTTATTCCTGACCGTGCGATTCGGATTAGCACAACCCATAAAATCTCTTACCCCAGTTCAAATGCGGCTTCTACAGTTATCAAAACATTAAACCCAACGACAGG
>JBIKYV010000165.1:0-8220 GCA_044355075.1 Prosthecobacter sp. | reverse complement strand
CCGCTTCACCGAAGCTCATGCAAGTGGCGATGAAGCCGCGCGACGTGCCGCGCTGGCGAACTGGCTTGCGGATGAGAAGAATCCACTCACCTGGCGCAGCATTGCGAACCGCGTGTGGCATTATCATATCGGCCGCGGTCTTTGCGACACACCGAACGACTTTGGCCGTATGGGTGGCACGCCATCGCATCCCGAGTTGCTCGACTGGCTCGCGTGCGAGCTTCGCGACCACGGCGGTTCGTTGAAGCATCTGCACCGCCTCATTGTCACCAGCGCCGCGTATCGTCAAAGCAGCGAGCACCGCGAGGACGCGGCGAAAGTCGATGGCGACAATCGGCTGCTCTGGCGGATGAACCGCCTCCGACTTGATGCCGACAGCTACCGTGACTTTGTCGTCGCCTCCACCGGTCAGCTCGATCTCACGATGGGCGGTCCGAGTGTGCGGCAGTTCGTCACCGGTCCGCCCGTGCAGCTCACGCCCACGCTGAACTACGATGCCTACGATTGGTCCGCGCTGCCGAAACACCGCCGCAGCATTTACCGCTTCGTCTGGCGCGGCGTGCCTGATCCCTTTATGGATGCTCTCGACTTTCCTGATCTCGGCATGCTCGCCCCGTCACGCGGCTTCTCCGCCTCCGCGCTGCAATCGCTTGCGCTCTACAACAACCGCTTCGTGCTGTATTTCAGCGCTGAGCATGGGAAACAAATCACCACGCCAGCCGAAGCCGTGCGGCGTATTTTTCTGCGCGAAACGACGAGTGATGAAGCAATTCAGTTCGGTGCGTATGTGAAGAAGAACGGACTCGCCGCATTCTGCCGGGTGCTGATCAACAGCAACGAGTTCCTTTTTGTAAACTAGCTCATTCTTCATGAAGTCCCGAATCCTCCATTGGCTGCTTGCTCCGCTCCTCACGTTTGCTGTCAAAGCAAACGCTGAGTCCATGCGCTACAATCGCGACATCAGGCCCATTTTGTCGGACAACTGCTTCGCATGTCACGGACCGGACAAGGCCAATCAAAAAGGCGGTTTGCGCCTTGATGTGCGTGAGCAGGCGATGAAGCCTGCGAAGTCAGGAGACGTGGCTATTGTTCCGGGAGACGCGAGCAAGTCCGCTCTGCTTACCCGCATCGAGAGTGACGATGAAGATGAGGTGATGCCGCCTTTGAAGTCGCATAAAACAGTGACAAAGGCACAGAAAGCGAAGTTGAGGCAATGGATCGCCGAGGGTGCGGAGTATGAGAAGCACTGGGCCTTCATTCCGCCATCCTTGGCGAAGATTCCCGAGGTCAAGAATGTCGGTTGGTCGCGCAATGACATCGACCGCTTTATCTTGAGCCGTTTGGAGTCCGAGGGTTTCTCGGCTACAGCCGAGGCAGCGAAGGAGGTATTGATCCGACGTGTGACGCTCGATCTGACGGGCTTGCCGCCCACGATTGCTGAGGTGGATGCCTTTGTCGCCGATGCGTCACCACAGGCTTACGACAAGGTGGTCGAGCGACTGCTGAGATCACCGCATTATGGCGAGCGCATGTCGGTGGACTGGCTGGATGCGGCCCGTTACGCGGATTCCAATGGCTACCAAGTGGATCGTGACCGCGAGCTGTGGCCATGGCGCGACTGGGTGATCAAAGCCTTCAATGAGAACAAAAGCTTCGATCAGTTCACCGTCGAACAGCTTGCGGGTGATCTGCTTCCCCATGCAACACTGGAGCAGAAGATCGCCACTGGCTTTCATCGTAACCACATGCTTAATGAAGAGGGTGGCGTGCTCGCCGATGAGTTCCTAGCCGAATACACGGCAGACCGTGTGGAGACCACGGCGGCGGTTTGGCTCGGTCAGACTTTCAACTGCGCGCGCTGTCATGATCACAAATACGATCCTTTCACCCAGCGTGATTTTTATTCGATGAAGGCCTTCTTTCACAACCTTCCGGAGAAGGGCGTGGGCCTCTACTCGAATCCCATCCGCATCAACGCACCGCCGTATGTGAAGCTGCCCGCGCCAGAGGTTGAGGCCAGGATCGCCGCAGTGAATGCGAAGGTGAAAAGCGTGAACGATAAGCTCGCTGCGCTAACGAGCAAGTCATCTGTGGGAGTTGATGCGTGGGCTGGGCGAGTGGCTTCCGCATCCGTGAAGTGGACGCCGGTCGAACTCATCTCCGCGACCGGTGGTGATCAGCAGCCACGTCTCGATAAGACAACCAACACGCTCGATGTGGGGCCGCAGGAGACGCGTCAGAACAACATCAAGATCACAGTCGCAGCACCCAAGGGTCGCGTAACAGCGTTGCGCTTCGAATGTGGCACCACGGCATCTGTGGCGAGCTTTCAGTGGAGCGAGTTGACGGTCGCCACGTTTAAACTGCGTGCCGCAGCGCTCGGTGACTCGCTGGCAACGGCTGAGTTAGAGAAGGTCCTGGACCGTGATCGCAAGACCAAGGCTGTGCTTTCCATCACTCCTGCCAAATCGGTGAATGCTGTGTTTGAAGTTGAGCCGGGTGACCTGACAAAGGATATCGTCATCACCATCGGCGTCGAGAATGCAGGTGGCCCATCGCGCTGGCGTGTCTTTGCCACGGACGCAGAGAAGGACGTTCTCGTGCCGGCGAACGTGATCGCCATTGCGAAGAAGGATGCGGTGAAACGCACTGCTGCCGAGACAAAGCTGCTCGCCGATTTCCGCGCATCACAGCAGCCGGAGCATCGCCTACTAAAGGATGAACTGATGGCGCTGACCAAGCAGCTTCAATCCGCCGAAGGTGAGATCCCTACCACGCTGGTGATGGAGGAGATGAAGGAGCCTCGCCCGACGTTCATCCTCATGCGCGGCGCTTATGACAAGCCCGGCGAGCAGGTCACCGCGGCGACACCCGCCGTGCTGCCCGCGCTCGACAAGGATCTGCCGCATAACCGGCTCGGTTTTGCCAAGTGGCTCGTCAGTCCCGAGAATCCGCTGACGGCACGCGTGACGGTGAATCGCTTTTGGCAGCAGGTGTTCGGCATCGGTTTGGTGAAGACGAGCGAGGACTTCGGTTCACAGGGCGCGCTGCCGAGCCATCCTGAGCTGCTCGATTGGCTGGCGCTGGAGTTCATCCGCAGCGGCTGGGATGTGAAGCACCTTATAAAGCTGATGGTGACGAGTGCGACTTATCGGCAAAGCTCAAGGAGGGGCGCTTTTCAAGTGCCCACGAAGGTTGAAAGCCGTTCTTCCTTGATTGAAGACACGGACAATCGGCTTCTTTCTCGCGGTCCTCGTCATCGCTTGATTGCCGAGGTCATCCGCGATCAGGCGCTGGCAGTAAGTGGACTGCTGGTCACGAAGATCGGCGGACCGTCTGTGAAACCGTATCATCCGCCCGGGCTCTATGAGCAAGTCGTGGCGCAACGGGACAATCCCAAGGCAACCTATCAGCAGGGCACGGGCGATGATCTGCATCGCCGCAGCCTTTACACTTACTGGAAGCGTAGCGTGCCGCATCCTTCCATGCTGCTCTTTGATGCGCCCTTCCGCGAGACCTGCGCACTCCGCCGCTCACGCTCCAACACACCTCTGCAAGCCCTCAATCTCCTCAATGATCCGACGTATGTCGAAGCCGCTCGTTTCCTCGGGCAGCGCATGATGAAGGAGGGCGGCTCATCGTTGGACTCGCGGCTGAACCATGGGATTCGCCTGTTGCTCTCAAGACAGCCAAAACCGCAGGAACTCGCGGTCCTGCGCTCAGGCTACCAGCGCGCATTGGAGGGATTCAAAGCCGATCCTGATGCCGTGAAATCCTTCCTCGCCGTGGGCGATGCCAAAGCCGATGCGACACTCAACGCCACCGAACTCGCCGCCTTCACCTCGGTGGCCAGCACCTTGCTCAATCTCGATGAAGCAGTCTCCAAACCCTGATCGCATGAACGCGCACTCCAGTTACACCGATCTTCAGCGCCGCCATTTCCTCAAAGGTATCGGAGGTGCCGCGCTGGCTTCGTTGATGAACCCTAACGTCTTCGCTTCGACGCAGGCACCGCATTTTGCCCCGAAGGCGAAGCGCATCATCTGGCTCACGCAGGCGGGTGCCCCATCGCAGTTGGATTTGTTCGATTACAAGCCGGGGCTCGCCTCGCAGTTCGACAAGGACTTGCCGGAGTCGATCCGCCACGGCCAGCGTCTCACGGGCATGACATCAGGGCAGAAGCGGTTTCCCATCGCGCCATCGCTGTTCAAGTTTCAGCAGCACGGTCAGTCCGGCATGTGGCTGAGCGAACTGCTGCCGCACACGGCCAAGTTTGCCGACGACATCTGCGTCATCCGCTCACTGCATACGGAGGCGATCAATCACGATCCGGCGATGACGCTGCTTCAAACAGGGCACCAGATCGGCGGGCGTCCCTCATTTGGCTCATGGGTGTCCTATGGCCTGGGCTCGGAGAACGCGGATCTGCCAGCCTTTGTCGCGATGATCTCGCGGCCCAGCGGGCCGACGAATGCGCAGCCGCTGCACGAGCGCATGTGGGGCGCGGGTTTCTTGCCATCGCGCTACCAGGGTGTGCGCTTCAACTCCGGCAAAGATCCGGTTTTGTTTCTATCGAACCCGCCCGGCATCACGACCGAAGGACGCCGAGCCATGCTGGATGATGTGGCCGCTTTGAACCGGATGAACCTCGCTGAGTATCACGATCCCGAGACGCAGGCGCGCATTGATCAGTATGAGATGGCCTTCCGTATGCAGGCTGCCGTGCCTGAATTGGCGGACATGTCAAATGAGCCCGACTCCATCTTTGAGCGCTATGGTCCCGAGTCGAAGAAGCCCGGAACGTATGCCGCGAACTGCATCCTCGCGCGCCGATTGGCTGAACGCGGCGTGCGCTTTATCCAGCTTTATCATCGCGGCTGGGATCAGCACAACAACTTGCCCAACGGCATCAAGAGCCAGTGCCACGACACGGATCAACCCACCGCCGCGCTGCTCGGTGAGCTGAAGGAACGCGGCATGATGGATGACACGCTCGTCATCTGGGGTGGCGAGTTTGGGCGCACTGTGTATTCGCAGGGCGTGCTCACGCAGGACAATCATGGGCGCGACCATCATCCGCGCTGTTACAGCATTTGGATGGCTGGCGCAGGTGTGAAGAAAGGCCACGTCTTCGGCGAGACGGACGACTTCAGTTACAACATCGTGAAGAACCCCGTCCACATCCATGATCTCAATGCCACCGCTCTGCATCTCATGGGCATGAATCATCTCAAGCTCACCTATCGTTTCCAGGGCCGCGATTATCGGCTCACGGACATTCACGGCGAAGTCGTCAACGGAGTGCTCGCATGATGAAGGCTAACGGCCAGTTCTCTGCGGATCGTCGCCAGCTTCTCGGTGGCTTCGCAGGTCTCGCGTTGTCGCAGATGCTCACACGCGATGCGGTAGGTTCCACTTTCTCAAAGTCGGAGCTAAACGGCGGCATGCATCATCGCGCCAAGGTGAAACGCGTCATCCAGCTCTTCATGACTGGCGGCGTGAGTCCGATGGACACCTGGGACAACAAACCCGCCCTCACGAAGCTCGATGGGCAGAAACTCGGCTCCAAAACCAAGATCGAAGGCGCAACCGGGATGCAGGGAGCACTGATGAAAAGCCCGTTTGAGTTCAAGCAGCACGGACAATGCGGCAAATGGGTCAGCAGCTTGTTTCCCGAGCAGGCGAAGCTCGTCGATGAGATGGCTTTCCTTCAGGCGATGACCGGCCGCTCGAATGTCCACGGCCAGAACGCCTACTTGCTGAACAACGGCTTCCTTCTGCCCGGCTTTCCTTGCATGGGCGCGTGGATCTCGTATGCGCTTGGCAGCCTCAGTGACAACCTGCCCGGCTTCATCGTGCTGCCAGATGCTCGCGGACTGCCTTACAACGGTCGCGGCTGCTTCACCGCTGGCTTTTTGCCCGCCGTGCATCAGGGCACCGTCATCAAGGCCGACAGTCCGCAGCCCATCGCCGACCTGTTTGCCTCTGACAAGTTCACCTATGCCACTCGCGGTGCCGATGCCGATGGACTCGCCCTTTTGAACCGGATGAATCGCGCCCACACCGCGGAACATCCCGGCGACTCGCGGCTCGCAGCGCGCATCGCTGGCTACGAGCTCGCCGCGAAGATGCAGCTCAGCGCCCCCGAGGCCTTTGATGTGATGCGCGAGCCCGAATCCGCCCGCAAAGCCTACTGCCTCGACAGCACCGACAAACCCACCGCCGACTTCGGCAAGCGCTGCCTGCTCGCCACGCGCCTCATCGAGCGCGGCGTGCGTTTTGTGCAGGTCTGGAGCGGTCCCGAGGGCGCAGTGAACAACTGGGACAACCACGGTGACATCCCGAAACAACTTCCGCCGATGGCGGCCAGCATCGACAAACCCATCGCCGCCCTGCTGCGCGACCTTCGTCAACGCGGCCTCGCCGAAGACACCCTCGTCGTCTGGACCACGGAGTTTGGACGCACGCCCTTTTCCCAAGGCTCGCTCGGTCGTGATCACAACTGCGGCAGCTTCGTGAGCTGGCTCTGGGGCGCAGGCATCAAGCCCGGCATCACCCATGGCGTCAGCGACGACATCGGCTACCAAGCCGCGCAAGACATGACCACCGGCTACGACATGCACGCCACTATCCTGCACCTGCTCGGCATCGACCACGAAAAACTCACCGTGCGCACCAATGGTGTGGACCGCCGCCTCACCGATGTGCACGGGCATGTGCTGAAGCAGATTCTGGCGTGATCATGGCAGTGGCTGCTTCTTACCGCCCCGAGGCATTTACCAAGCGACTTTCCTTGGCGTATCCGCACGCAGCCCCTTCACCACCATCTCGCGGAAGGCGCGGACGTAGGCGAGTTCGTGGTGGCATCGATCAGCCATGGACTCGGCAAGATCTTGGCAGAGCCACGAAGTGGTTTTTCGCGATGATTTTGACCCGCAAAGCCGACACAATCCATTTTGCTGGCTATTCCAACACTCATGAATCGCCGTCGCCTTCTCGAACTCGCCGCCCTTGCTCCACTCGTAGTCGCCACGTCCCACGCGGCCTACTCGCCGCTTCCGAGCACGGGCAAAGCCCGCTTCACGCCGACGCTGAATGCGTATTCGTTCCTCGAACAGCTCAACGCGAACATCGCCGATCCTAAGACGGGCATCGACCTCTTCGGCGTGTGCGACTTCTGCGTGAAGCATGACATCGAGGCGGTGGACCTCACCGGCTACTTCTTCCCCGGCTACCCGAATGCGCCGTCGAGCGACTACATCGCCCGCATCAAGCGCTACACGCATGATCGCGGCATCACCATCAGCGGCACGGGCGTGAAGAACGACTTCGCCACGGCGGACAAGGTCGTGCGTGCGGAGGGCGTGGCTTTGACGAAGCGCTGGATCGAGGTGGCCGCGCGGCTGGGGGCACCGGTGGTGCGTGTGTTTGCCGGACCGCAGCAAAAGAATCCGAAGGACTGGCAGGGCGCTGCTGGTGGTGCCTCACGCGATGAGGTGGAGAAGTGGATGGCCGAGGCGCTGCGCGAGTGCGCCGAGCATGGCGAGAAACATGGCATTATCGTTGCCGTGCAGAATCATGGTGACTTCCTCAGCACCGTTCCGCAGCACGTCAGCCTTTTGAAGCGCGTCGATCATGCTTGGTGCGGTGCGCTCGTGGACACCGGTAAATACTTCACCGACGACCCGTATGCCGACATCGCAATGATGGTGCCGCACGCGGTGAACTGGCAGATCAAGGAAACGCTCGGCAGTAGCCTCAAAACACCGCCTGCCGATTTCAAGAAGCTCGCGAAGATCATCCATGACGGCGGCTATCGCGGCTTCTTACCCATCGAAACCCTCGCCATGTGCCGTAAGGACTACGATCCCGCCGCCGAAGTCGTGAAAGTGCTCGCCGCCATGCGTGCGGCGATCGCGGAGTTGAAGTAACACGCTGTTTCCACATCCTCTTCCAACCATGAAACTCATCGTCTTGTTCCTTGTGGTTCTCGTTGGCCCGATCTTTGCCGCCGAACCCATCCGCGTGCTCGTTTGGGACGAGCAGCAGCCGCAGCAAAAAGAGGGCTACGGTGAAAAATTCCTCGGCGAGATCATCGCCGCGGATCTGGCGAAGCTGCCGGGCCTCACGGTGAAGACAGCGAAGCTTGACGACGCGGATCAAGGGCTTTCCGAGGCCACGCTGGATGCCACCGATGTGCTCATCTTTTGGTGTCATCGT
>JBIKYV010000041.1:0-26097 GCA_044355075.1 Prosthecobacter sp. | reverse complement strand
CTGCGTTTATCCGCGGCGCTCGGGATCCTGTATTTCTTTCGGATCTCGATGCTGAGGCCAAAAAACGCATGCTGGAAACGATCCAATCAGCCCCACACGAATGGGTCGCTCAAGAGGTTCTACAACTCTCGACAACGCCCACCTGGACAGGTGCCAGCCTAGAGGCCCGCTGTCTGGTCTGGCGCACCTTTGCCATCTCACAGGGTGAAGGCTTTGCGACGATGCCAGGAGGTCTCTGCCGGGTTAGCCCTGAACCGAAGAGGTGGCTCGTCACGATGCGCAGCGGAGGTATTAGCAAAGACACTTGGGTCGTGGGTGATGGACGTCCTGACCCTTATTATGAAAATCTGCGCCGCCAGCAGCCTGTCGTTATTCGCCCAGCTCGTCCGCCGAGTGGTGTGCCGAGTCGAGTCGCAGATCACCTTTTCTGGCTGGGACGATACGCTGAGCGCCTAGAAGCGGCCGTTCGTGTCCTACGCTCGGTCATGCAACGGCTGTCTGGTGAAAGGAGCCAAACTCATAGTCATGAAGTGCATGGCTGCATCGCCCTGATGGCACACCTGGGCTTAATTCCAGAGGAAAACCAAGGTCTTCTGGAGCACCTGCCCGCCATTTTCCGAGATTCACGCCGTCAGGGCAGTGTGCCTGAACTACTGGGTAGACTGCGTTACAATGCAGCAGCAGCGCGCGACCGCCTTTCTGATGACATGTGGCGTCTAATCAACCGTTTGGACCGCGACGCGCGTCTGCCAACAGGTCCGTTTTCTCATTCCATGGCTCAGGGGGTGCTAGATACACTGATCCTCGACCTCGCTGCCGTGGCTGGCATGCAGCAAGAAAACATGACGCGTGGCCATGGTTGGCGATTCCTTGAGCTCGGGCGGCGGATGGAACGTGCTGACACCGTGCTAGGACTCGTTGGCAAGGCTACTCTCTTGTGTTCTGAGGACGATAGTCTTTTGACCCCCTTGCTAGAGATTTGCGACAGTACGATGACTTACCGCAGGTTGCACTTCGCACGCCCAACCTTGGTACCGACACTCGATCTCCTGCTACTGAACGAAATCAATCCTCGCTCAGTAATGCATCAGTTTCAAATTCTAGCCAAACAAGCTTCGCAACTGCCGATAGCCCATGGCATTGACCTGACAACAACCCCAAGAATGCAGATTGGAGGCCTTCAATCGGATCTGACAGCGATGAATTTAGATGCTTTATCCAAATCTGGCGCAGGTATTCAGGCGAGCGTTCTAGCCTTCACCAAAAAGCTAATGGCTGATCTGGAGAAGCTCTCTGACACGATCACGGAACACTATTTTTCCCACGCCAGCCGGAAACCAAACTAGCCACTGCCGAACAAACGTTTCTGCCCTCATCCGTCGTGCGCTACCAGATTACCCACCGTACCACCTACAGTTACGAAAGTCCTGTAACCGTTGGGCATTACATCGCCAGACTTGAGCCACGTGCTCTACCTTTCCAGGAATGTCCATGGCATGAGATTACCATTCGGCCGACGCCAATGCAGCGCGCGGAGAGGGCAGATTCTTTTGGCAACACCTGCGTTTACTTTGAGATTGAGGGCTCACATCAGAAACTAGAAGTCATCTCCCGAAGCTTAGTTGAGGTGGCCACTGCTCCCAATTTAGATCCCGCTGAAACTCCTGCATGGGAGTCGGTGCGCGATGCCTGCCGCGCTGACGTATCCAATGCAGCCACCGTAGCGGGAGAACTCGTCTTCGCGTCTCCTCTGATTCCTGTGGGTAATGTCTTCGCAGAGTATGCGCGGTCTTCCTTCCCCGCTCAGCGTCCGGTGCTGGAAGGGGTCTGCGACCTGAATCGTCGAATTCACGAGGATTTCATTTTTGACCCAGCGGCTACGGACTTTGCCACACCCGTGGAGCTGGTGCTCAAAAAGCGTCGTGGCGTGTGCCAGGACTTTGCCCAAGTCATGATCGCCTGCCTGCGCAGCCTGGGTCTACCGGCGCGCTATGTCAGCGGCTACTTAGAGACCCTGCCTCCGCCAGGACAGCCGAAGCTGATCGGAGCCGATGCCTCTCATGCTTGGCTCTCCGTCTATTGCGGTGAGTCAGTAGGATGGATGGATGCCGACCCAACAAACAATGTTCTTCCCAGCAATCGACACGTAACTGTGGCCTGGGGACGGGATTTCAGCGATGTAAGCCCTCTGCGTGGTGTGACCATTGGCGCTGGAGAGCAGTGGCTTCAGGTCGCGGTGGATGTACTACCCGATGGGGATTGAAGCGCTTATGGCGCATCAAAAAGGCGTGGCTGAGATCAGCCACGCCGTGTCAAATTCAACGGATGCGATGGATCATTCAACACCCTTCCAAGCGCCAAAGCTGGCACCTGATTCGATCCATTTTTTGACCAAAGCCTGATTTTCGGCACTCACGCGATCTCCCTTACCTTCTGGAGGCATGGCCATCTCGTCAGACTCAGGCAGAGCCATGGTTTTCAGCAACCAGGAGGCATCAGGCTTACCAGCCACCACATTTTCGTTGGGGTAATCTTTGCCGCCTTTGATGATGGCTTCTGCACTGTCCAAGCGCAGGCCACCTTTGGGTTTTTTGATTTTGCCTTTATCTTCTTTTTCCTTCTCGTGGCACTTGAAGCAGCTCTCTTTAAGAATCGGCAGGATTTGTTTTTCGAAATCGACAGCATCCTGAGCGGAGGCAGCAGAAAAGGTCATTGTGGCGACAGTGAGGATGGTAATGGCTTTCATCAGTAAGGATGGTTGCTTAGGCTGAAATGGTGTTCTCTATGGATGGATTGGTCAAGCCCGAGGAAGCTGCATCTCAAAGATGAGTCCCTTCGGCGCATTCGCTCGTGCGCTAACTTGTCCACCACATGTTTCAATGCAGTTTTTCACGATGGCGAGCCCCAAGCCGCTGCCCCCCGTCTGACGGTCGCGGCTGGTGTCCACCCGATAAAAGGGCTCGAAGAGGCGTGGGAGACTTTCCTCAGGAACGCCTGGCCCATGGTCAGCAATGAGCAATACCACCCTATCTCCATGTCGGCTCGCTGAAATTTCAATGGTGCTTCTAGGCGCGTGCAGGCAGGCATTGCGCAGGATATTACCCACTGCACGTCGGAGCAGATCGGGGATGCAGCGCACGACAACATCCGCCGGCACTTGCAAATGCAGATTCTGCGATGGGATGGCTTCGACAGATGCAGCTTCATCGATCAAGCTGAGCAGAGGAACGTCCTCAACTGGCTTGGTCGCTGAGGCTAGGGTTGAACGGGAAAAGGCTAGCAACTCATGCACGAGAGAGGACATCTGGCGCAGTTCTTCTCGGGCATCTGCCAAGCGTAGAGCATCGCTATCCGTCAGGCGCTCTTCCAGGATTCCTAGGCTCATTTCCATGCGAGCCATCGGGCTACAAAGTTCGTGGGCGATGTCCCCCAAGAAGCGCTTCTGGCCGCGCACGATGCCATCTAACTGGGCTGCCATTTGATTCACCGCATGGGAAAGGCGCCCCAATTCATCTCCCCGATTTTCTGGAACACGCACGTCGAAACGCCCACGCGCGATTTGCTCTGTAGCATGCATGTTGGCACGCACACTGCGTGTTATACCGCTGACAAAGGGCAACCAAAGCAGCGCTGACATGGCCATAGCCCCAAAGAGAACAAGCAGCCAGGGGCGCACATCAAAAAATAAGCCACCGGCAGTGATACGATCGGTGATGATCATGAAGATCAAGGGCCCTTCCCGCCGACTCCAGGAGGGCACTAGGGGCAGCCGAATACCAGTGTAGTATATGGGTGGCGTGCCTAGTGGCAGCATGAAGGTTCCCAGCTTCACAGGCATGGCACTTGATAGGTCTTCAAAGCGCGGTCCATCGCTGGGTTCGATATTAGGACCATGGGGACGACCGGATGGCGGAAAAAAATCTTCACCGAACAGAAGCGCATCCAACTCATCCCGTGATTGTGGCGGTGGATGTCCAGGTCGTTCCTCACGTGTGTCGGCTCCGGGCGTGCGACGAGGTAACTCCGGGTGCATGTCGGCGAGAAGATGCTGGAGCTTTTCGGGCAGATCTATGTGCTGACCAGCAATCTGACGGTTGGGAACTGTGACCAGCAGGGCATGAACACCATGCTTTTCGCTGAACTCACGAAGAATCCCATCCCAATCCGATCTTTCTAGGCTAGCAAGGCGCGCATGGACCTCACGCCCGACTGTTTGCAGTCGGTCACCAATGACACCACCCAGTGCGCCTTGCATACCCTCACGGAACTGCCACTGCAGCACGAGCCAAAAAGAGGCCCCCAGCACCAGCACGTTTACCAGCAGCCAGAGCAGGATGCGTGTGTAGAGATTCAAGGTGCGTGCGCGCATGAAGACCACACATTAGCCCGCTCAGAGCAGAGCTGGCAACCGCACTTTGGACGCGCCAAGTATGCTTCGCTGAAAAACTTCTCCTTTCCTGAGGATTTGCAGCCAAGCGAAGCACACGTATTCGCGCGATGGTGCGATCTCAGTGTCAGCTATGCTGCCCTCCATACGACATTAATGAGCGTGGACAAAGGTCTAGGTTCTCATGGAAGAAGGTAGCTCAGCACTCCGACATCACCCCCACAGGATCTCCACCTTTTCCCCATGCTTTTCATGGGCAGCGTTCAGAGTACGCAGCTCCAAGACCAATCGATCCGCCATGGCACGCGCGCTGACCCAGCCATTCGGTCTCTCTGACGAAAAAACGTAGGCTACCGGGGGCAGGTTCACCAAGTGAATGCCGGTCGATTCATCCCGCTGGTGATTCCAACTGTGCGTATGGCCATAAATGTAGGCCTTCACCTTCTTGTGCCGTGCCAAGATTGCGAATAAGGCCTTGGTGTCGAGCAAACCCGTTGGTTTTTTGTCGTCAGGAGTGGATGTGATAGGGTTGTGATGAGTCAGCACTACCGTGGGTCGGTCGGGACAGTTCGCTAGCGTTCGATCCAACCAACCGAGCTGCAAGCCACCCAGTTCACCCGGCGTCTTGTTCACTTCCTGTAGCGAATCAAGCAGCACCCAATTCATCGTCGCAGAGCTTAAAACCTCCACGTGACGGCCCTCCACTGGACGTGGATTTTGAGGACTGGTCATGGCCCCGATGAAATGACGACGGTCATCATGATTGCCCAGTGTGCAGTGAACCTGCACACCCGACTCGCGCAATGGCTCGATCAATTTCACAAAAGTATCATAGTCTTCTTGCTGGCCATCAAGGTAGGCACAGTCGCCATTGACGAGTACCCCGAAGGGCTTTTGCCCGGCCTGGAGCACCTGATTCACACAGCGACGCAGGTTTTCTCCCATGACAGCGCCACGGGCTTCCTTAGTCACGTCTGCGGCGATATGAGTGTCTGAAAAAAGAGCCCAGAACTCGCTACCAGATTCTAAGGCATTGGAAAAGCGCGGGACGAAAGCAGCAGCCAGACCAGCCTGAAGCCAGCCACGGCGAGATAGAGGTGCAAAGGTGATCGGCATGGAAAAATCAAAAAAACTCGTCCTTAAATAACGCGCGCAACCAGGAAAGCTGTCTCCACCACACAGATGACTTGGCATACATTCGACCCAAAGGCGAAAAATTACTCCGATTTTCCTTTGTTCAGTCATTTGCAAACTGCCGGAATGGCATTTTGATCGTAACTACCAAACGACTATGACCCAATCCGCCACCGTACTGATCGTCGATGACGAAAAGCACACCCGTGACGGACTGCGGCTATCTCTAGAAGATGATTTCGACTGCTACGTCGCCTCCAATGCGACTGAAGCAATGGAGTATCTGAGAAATGATGCCGTGGATGTGATGCTCACGGATTTGCGACTCGGCGAGGACAATGGCATGAAGTTGCTAGAGCAGGCCCTAAGCCTACCGCGCCCACCGGTCTGCATCATGATGACGGCCTACGGAAGTGTGGATACGGCAGTGGAGGCGATGCGGCGCGGAGCCTATCACTTTGTCACAAAACCTCTGAACCTGGATGAAGTAGAACTGCTGATCAAGCGTGCTCTGCGCAGCCGCAATCTAGAGCAGGAAAACCAGGCCCTGAAGCAACAGGTGGAACGCAAATTCAGTATCGAAGGCATCCTAGGACAAGCGGATACACTAAAGCCCACTCTAGAAACCATCCAACAAGTGGCCCCGACTCGAGCGACTGTCCTGATCGAAGGAGAAAGTGGCACGGGTAAAGAACTAGTGGCCAAAGCCGTTCACAACCTGAGCGGTCGGCCGAAAGCGAAGATCATCACCGTACATTGTGCCGCCTTATCGCCCCAGATTCTAGAGAGCGAGCTCTTTGGCCATGAAAAAGGAGCCTTCACCGGTGCGCAGGACAGGCGTATCGGACGTTTCGAACTCGCCGATGGTGGCACTCTTTTCCTAGATGAAATTGGCGAGATCGACGCAAATACGCAGGTGAAGCTACTGCGTGCGCTTGGGGAGCAAACCATCGAGCGCGTGGGTGGCGCGAAGCCGATCAAGGTTGATGTCCGCGTGGTGGCGGCGACAAACAAAGACTTGGCCAAAATGGTCGAGGAAGGCAAATTCCGCGAAGACCTCTACTGGCGGTTGCGCGTCGTCACCATTCAAATGCCCCCCCTGCGCAACCGCAAAGGAGACATTCCTATTCTAGCCGAGCACTTCTTGAAAGACCTCTCCAGTGCCAATGGCAAGAGCTACAAGCCGCTGGGTGATGATGCGCTACCTCTGCTGATGAACTACGATTGGCCGGGCAACGTGCGTGAACTACGCGCAGCCATGGAACATGGCGTGGTCATGTGCAATGGCAGCCGGATCATGGCGAGGCACCTACCCCCCTACCTATCCCGACCGGGCGGCATCGGCTGGCGCGCCACGAGCACCTCGCCCCCCCTCGCAGTCAGCAAAGCTGCCCCAGAATTGCCTGAAAAGGCACCCCTGGACATCCATGAGATGGAAAAACAGCTCATCATGGAAGCTCTAGAACGCGCAGGAAACAACCGAAGCGAAGCAGCGGAATTGCTGAACATGAGCCGACGCAGCCTGCAACGTAAGCTGAAGCAAATGGGCATGGTACGAAAGCACCGCAAGCGGCTCAAACCTGCTCCTTGAAACTTCTCTGGGCGCTTTTCCCTACCCAAAGCGGCTGGAGGTTCACTCCAGCCGCCCATCTTGGGTGGGATCACTCTTCCCGACTTGGCTTCACGGTTCGCCTTGCATCTGGATTCAGAAGTTCATCGGGGTAAGAGTGCCCGGGTCATATAGAACTTCGGTATCCGGGTTCAGTTGACCTCGATTCGACGTGGCTGCGTGGATGGCTTCAGCGGCAGAGTCAGGGTGAGCACGCCATCCTCTAGAGACGCATTCAGCTTTTCCTCATCGACCTGCGCATTGATGCGCAAATGCAGTTGGTATGGCTGTGCGCTCAGTTCCTGATGGAGTGTTTTCCAGGTGGTCGGCAGTTCGGAAACGCGTTCTCCGCGGATGGAAAGCACATCATCTTGGAACTCAAGATTCACGGAGCTTCTAGCCACTCCCGGCATGTCCACACGGATGACGAAAGCCTCCTCTCGACGAGCCACGCTGTAGCGCGGCTTTTGTGGACTCTCCGCAGGCGCGGCTGAGGGGGAAGCAGGGGTGGAACTGGGGGCGGTGCAGGTTGCATTCATGACTATGTTCAAGTGGAATTGATGGGGTTTGATGACGATGGAAGGCCTCAGTTCACGGAGATGACGCGGGGTTTGCGCTTCTCCTGCTGGGGTAGGGTGATGGTCAGCATGCCGTCTTCTAGCTTGGCGCTGATGGCGTCATCTTGGACGCTATCTGGCAGCTTGATCGAACGGCTGAGGGTAAAGGTGGACTGGGTGTCACCGTCCTTGTCGTGACGTTCGGCAGACACGGACAGCACGCCTTCGCGCACCTCGACCTTCACCCCATCCTTTTTCACGCCAGGCACTTCGAAACGGGCATAAAAAGTGTCCGCATCTTCGTGCAGATCCATGGCGAGGCGGCTATGTAAGGTCGTCGAGACAGGAAAAAAGTCTTCAAAAAGCTGCGCCATGGCTGGAAATCCAGCGAAGGGCTGACGAATCATAGGACTGAAGTCAGCAAGACGACCCAGATTCAAGGAAGGAGAGTAACGAGCGAGTTTCATAGATGTGAGTTGGATTAGGGTTTCGGCTTTTAACCAACCCATTTCATTGCAAAGCTCATGCCAGGAGCCATTCATGAAATTAAATCATTCATTTTGAATCATCTAAATAACTTACCCCAAGTCATTTCCAATTTTTTATTTGTGCAAATGTGACTCTTTAAGACAAGATGAATGCAAACCCATAGTGTCACTTTGACTTTTTAAACCAACGCCATTCCAGCGTGAGTTCTGTGAAGTTCACCCCTTCCCTGGGATAGATGCCTTTCATGACGTTGCCTTTGGGCAAGTCAGTGCCATGATCAGCTGCCGATGTGCTTCCCTTTTGACTTTTTGGCCATGATAGGCCGAGTAGCCCTCCACTTTCTGTCCTACCTAGGACAGTTGGCGGCGCTAGCTAAAGAGTTACTCATCGCCATACTCTCAGGAGTCTGGCGTTTACGGCTGGTCGCCCAACAAATTGTGGCCATTGGATACGGCTCCCAGGGGGTAGTTATTGTGACGGGTGCATTCACTGGCGCGGTTTTCACTTTCCAGACCTATGCCAAATTCAAAGATTTCGGAGTAGAAACGACCGTAGGAGCCGTGGTGTCGGTGGCGCTGTGTCGTGAACTCGGCCCAGTGCTTGCTGGCCTCATGGTGGCTGGACGTGTGGGAGCGGCCATGGCAGCAGACATCGGCACAATGAAGGTCACAGAACAGGTCGATGCCTTGCGTGTCATGGGGGTGCACCCTGTGGATTACCTCGTTCTCCCACGCTTTTTGGCGATGATGCTTTCTATGCCATTCCTGGTGGCAGAGAGCATTTCTTTCGGTCTCGCTGCCTCCTACGCGGTTTCAAGTTTAGGCTATCAAATGCCAACAGCTTGGTACCTGACCCACATGATCGATCACACGAACATCGAAGATCTCTCTATCGGCATGATCAAAGGCTTCGTTTTTGGCATGCTCATCACGCTGGTTTCATGTCATCAAGGGCTCGCCGCAGAAAATGGTGCCGTCGGCGTCGGTGCTGGCACAACTCGTGCCGTCGTCATCTCATCACTCGCCCTCCTTGTGGTGAATTTCTTCCTCTCGATCCTTTTGAATTACGTCTTCCCCATCGGAACCGCCTGAGTCGCTATGCCCACTCAAGACAATCCCTCCCCCAATGCGCCTGCGGACGACGTTTTCATCGAACTTCGTGGTGTGAAAAAAAGCTTTGGTACCCAGGAGGTGCTAAAGGGTATCAATCTTAAGCTGCGGCATGGAGAGACGCTCTGCATCATTGGCCCCAGTGGCGAAGGCAAGACGGTAATGATGAAGCATGTCATCGGCCTCATTAAACCTGATGAAGGAGACATCTTTGTCGATGGCATGAGAGTCAATGCCATGAAGGAACGTGAAATGGCACCCATTCGCAAAAAGGTAAGTATGCTGTTCCAGGGTGCTGCCTTGTTTGATAACCTAACCGTCGAGGAAAACGTAGCCTTTCCGCTGATCGAGCGTGGGGTGCGCGACAAGAAAGAGATCCGTCGGCGGGTCATGGAAGCCCTCCAGGCCGTCGATCTCGATCAACACGCCTATAAGTACCCCACCAACCTCTCGGGCGGAATGAAAAAGCGCACAGGCATCGCACGTGCCATCATCGACCGCAGCGAATGCATCCTCTATGATGAGCCAAATTCTGGCTTGGACCCTATCGGTTCTGATATCATCGACCAAATGATTCTGCGCATGCAGAAGCGATTTGGGGTAACTTCCATCATCGTTACCCACGACATGCGTAGTATTTTCAAAATCGCCACACGGGTGGCCATGCTTTATCGCGGAGAACTACGTTTCCTAGGCACTCCCGCAGAACTTCAAGCGACCGATGACGAAATCGTGCAAAACTTCATCAATGGCCGCTCCGATGTGACCTGCTGATGCCAAATCTTCTCCAATCACTTACCTCTAATCATCATGATCGACAGGGATAAAAAAACGGAAATGCTCGTCGGACTCTTCGTTCTCGTGGGCCTGCTGCTCCTCGGTGGGCTAATCCTCCAGTTCGGGCGAGTGCGTGAGATCTTCAAGGACACCTATACCCTGCGTGTCGCCTTCCCAAACGCATCAGGCATCAAAGAAGGCTCCCCAGTCTATTTGGGGGGATCACGCGTGGGCAAGGTTAATCATAATCCTGCGCTGAATGCGACCTTTACGGGTGTTATTATTGATCTGGAAATCTTCAAAGAAGTGATGATACCCGCCGATGCTACCTTTAGCATCGGCTCAGCTGGACTCATGGGGGACGCCCTGGTGGAAATCAAAAGTACGGGCAAAGAAACCAAAGACTTCATCGCTCATGACCGCACGGACATTATCTCTGGAGCTCAATCCGGTGGTCTATCAGATCTACAAAGCCAGGCTGAAGTTGTTGCCAAAAAGGTGGACATTGTTCTAGATGACGTGCGCACAGCCCTGAACGATGTCAAAGGCTCGATGTCGAAAATCAACAATGGAGCTTTGTCCGACTCAACGATTCAAGACTTCAAAGACAGCATGGAGCACCTGAACAACACCATGACACGGGTGGATGAAAAAGTCTTAGGTGAGGAAAATGCAGCCAACCTTAAATCGGCCTTGATTGACATCAAAGAGGCCGCTGCAAGCTTCAAACAAAGCGCCCTCCACGTGGAGCAATCGACCCAACGCCTAGAGCCCATGTTTAATAAGCTCGATCCTGCCATTGCTAAGGCTGACAAAGTCATGTCAACTGCAGATGAGTCACTTCAATCTATCAAAAAGGCTGCGGATAGCTTTGCCCTGGCCGCCAGAAATATCACCACAGGCAAAGGCCTGCTCGGGGCACTCATGAATGATCCTGAACTCAAAGACGAATTTTCAGGTCTGATTTCTAACCTGAAACGCAACGGCGTGATCTTTTATCGCGACAATGCCGACAAGCTAAAGCCTCAAGAAAAAGAAAGCCCCCTGTCTCACGAACCCAAGCGCAAAAGCGTTTTTGGACGCTAACACAAATTCACTTTTGCTAGGGATCCATCCCAAGACAGTGATAGACAAAATTGGTAAATCCCGAACTCAGCATTTCAAAGCTGATACATGATTGCAGATGAAGTCTCTGCTTAGAACGCTCTTGTCTTCGTAAAAAAAGAAAAGGAAGTAGCCGTAAAACCTACAAGAAGAGTTTTATCAGCCAGTTGTATTCAGCTTTTCCAATCTAAAACACCCTTTTTCCAGGCGTAGGCGAAGGCGACCCCAAGGATGCTGACAAAACTAAGTGCTGTGAAGAATATACCGGGACCAAAAGCAGCCAAGTAATCTTTGTAAATCACAGCCCAAGGATAAAGGAACACCACCTCAATGTCGAAGAGCACAAACAGCATCGCCACAATATAAAACTTAACGCTAAAGCGAGGCTGTCCTTCCTGGAGAGGTAACATGCCGCACTCGTAAGGGCTGTCTTTGATCTTGGTGCGCCGTGCTGCGCGGCCAATGAGCACCGAGATCAACAAGGTCACGCCTGCGAAACCACAAGCGATGATGATCTGGAAGAGAACGGGCAGATAACTCTCAAGCATAAAACGAGACAAGAATAGCGCCACTAACCGAGGGCAAGCAAGGCGTCAATCGGTGAAATTTACGCCTAGCAGCGAATGGTGGCACCACCAAACTTCACTTTGATTCAATCTCTTGATTTTCAATTAAGTAAAAACGGACGCCTACGTCTCACTTGCAGCAATAGCAGCGCCAATCCGAGTAGCAGCGCCCGATTTGGCTCAGGCACGATACCCACGCTGATCAAGCCTATGGAGGCAACTGCAGAAGTATCCCAGAACCACAATCCGTCCGCAAGAGGCGCTGCTGAAAAATCAAACAGGCCGGCTCGGTCCAGACCTATGGCTGCTTGAATTCCGGTAAGAGAGCCCCAGTCCAGCAAGCGGAAACTTTCGCCAGGCTGTGGAGAGTAGCCGCCAGCCAGCACAATATCAAAACCAGAAGGCGGAAGGTCGGAGAAGTCCAAAATGCCATCTGCCGATGGTGAAAAAGCCAAGACATCGTAGCTAGACGCTCCAAAGAGTTGGAACTGCAAACTGCTTGTTTCCGTGAAAATGACATCGCCTGCCTCAGGGGCCAGGGTCAACGTGCCCGCCGCGTTGGGAAGCCCTGGAGCAAGCTGACCATTCACTGTTATAGCAGCAATTCCTGTAGGCACTAAACGCCCCGTGCCTCCCAAAATCGCCCCGGCAGCAACGGAAACAGGTCCGCTGCCTGTACCAGAACCACTCGTCGTCGTAACCAATAAGGCACCCGATGCCACCGTCGTGCCACCAGTGTAGGTATTAGCAGCGCTCAGCGTGGTCATTCCCAGTCCACTCTGCCTGACTTGGCCAGGCCCAGTGATCAGGTTGGCTACCCTCAAACCTGAGTCACTTCGATTAAAGGCAAAAGTCGCTCCCGTCTCAATGCTGACTGATCCGCTAGTTAAGGAAAGCAAACCGGTGCTGCCTCCGTTGCCGAGCTGAAGCGTTCCTGCACTAATCGTCGTCGGCCCCGTGATGGCGTTGTTCGCACTGAAAACCAGCAATCCAGAACCAGCTTTCGTGATACCATCTGTAGGGCTAGAACTGGAAATTACGCCTGAGAATTCGGCAAAATCTCCCCCAACTCCAGAATTCACCGTGAATGTCCGAGAGGTTGTTCCCAAAGTAAAGGTGTTCACCAGCAAAACCCTGCTATCAGCATCCGGCGAACCAAACACAAAGTTGTTGCCAAAACGTGATGCTCCCGTGTTCAAGTTAATGTTTGCTCCACTGCCACCAAAGTTGACCGTAAGTTGTCCACCTTTCGCAGCGAATCCGCCGCTAATTCCGGACAACTGGTTAGTCCCAGCTGTGGCTGAACCACTGAAAGTCCGAGTGAAGATGCCATTTCCTTGAAGAATAGCGTTGTTGCTGAACAAAAGACCACCGCTGGAAAGCGTTCCTGAACCTATCGTGCCAACATCCAAAACCCCACCTGCAATGACCGTCATCCCATTGTAGGAATTGTTACCTCGGAGAACAAGGGTGCCAGAGCCAGTTTTCGAAAACCCTTGCACAGATGCTGAAATGTCAGAATTCAAAGTGTAAGAATCTGAAAGCACCTCAATCCCGAAAAAGGAAGAAGTGTCCATGAAGACAGAACCCGAAACTCGCGCCAAAAGGGCGGCGATGTTTTCATCTGTAAACTGGCCCATTGTTGCTCCTGCGGTTACTGCCAATGTAGCACCTGCCCCCACATTGATCGATCCACTAGAAGGCATAGCACTCGTGTTGCGGAAGAGTAAAGTTCCTCCTGTGATTATTGTTCCACCCGAATAAGTATTTGTGCCTGTCAGCGTTGCAGTTCCAGCACCCAGTTTGGTAAGTATTCCTGCACCGCTAATCGGTGCAACAAGACTGAGAGAATTACTACGATTGATGGTCAGATTAGCATTGTTGATGATCGTGTTTGTGTTCACGAGATTGCCATTAGTGCCGCCGCTGCCGAGCTGTAGCACACCGGCACTAATGGTAGTGGTGCCCGTGTAAGTGTTATCACCAGATAGCGTGATTGTTCCAGATCCAATCTGCAGCACATTTCCAGAGCCTGAAATCACATTAGCAAAAGACAAGGAGTCACTGCGGTCGAACATCAGGGCACCTTCGTTGATGACCGAACTAAAGGGCATTGTCCCTGTTGTTCCTGAGTTTACGTTAGAGCTCCCGATTTGTACCGAGCCTGCGCTGATCGTTAAACTACCGCTTACCGTGTTCGCTCCAGTCAAAACCAAAAGCCCCGGCCCTGCTTTGACGACTGAGCCAGTGCTAGTGATGCCTCCACGTAACTCCGCATAATCCCCGCCAACTCCAGAAGCGACGGTAAAAGTCCTGGGGAAACTGCCATTGGTACTAAGCGGATTCAGAACGACAACTGGACTGTCCGCTGTTGAGGAACCTAAAAGAAAATCATTTCCGAATGTAAATGTCCCGATGCCTAATAAGACAGGGATACCAGCACCTCCGAAATCGAGAGTCAGCGTTCCACCGCGTGCAGAAAAGCCACCAGAAGCCCCCGTCACTTGTCCTGAAGCAGCTGTGCTACTGCCACTAAAACTCCGAGTA
Organism: Prosthecobacter sp.; assembly: GCA_044355075.1. Taxonomy (GTDB): domain Bacteria; phylum Verrucomicrobiota; class Verrucomicrobiia; order Verrucomicrobiales; family Verrucomicrobiaceae; genus Prosthecobacter. The sequence continues at coordinate 11,818 of JBIKYV010000041.1, read as the reverse complement.
AAAGTGCCGCTCCCTTGCAGGACACCGCCAAAACCTGAGAAAATCAAACCCGAGCCACCCAGACTTCCTGAAGCTAAATCACCAACATCGAGCACCCCGCCAGCAATGGTGGTTGTTCCTGTGTAAGCATTAGCACCAGAGAGTCTCCAAGTGCCTGTTCCTAACTTAGCCAAAGCAATGATACCGCCCGCTGGAGTATTATTGTCCGAAATGATGCCACTAATCGTGTTTAATCCGCTATTGGTTCCTTGAAGGGTAATAGTTCGGGTCGCTGTTGCAGTTGCAAAGGGCACGTTAAAGTTGGGGTTACTAAAAAACAAAGGGCCTACGCCATCGCTTTGAATGTTTAGGCTAACCGTAGAATTAGCGGCACCACCAGCGCCGACCTGAATTTGGCGATTCGTCGAATGACCCATTCCTGTGTATATCAACGTGCCTGTAGATCCTGAACTAACGCCTGTAACTATAATGCCTCCCGCACCCAGAGCACTAGCGACTCCCGAATTTGCAATCGAGTTAAAGGATAAGGTGCCACTGCTGAGGGTTACGGTACCAGTGAAGGTGTTCAGATTGGTCAGTGTGAGAATCCCGCCCTGTCCACCATTCTTCGTAATTCCAAAACTGCCTCCGATCTCACTGATGAGCCCACTGATGGTTAGGTGATGGTTACCATTCAAAGAGTTTGCGGCAGTTGTAATCGTTCTTGTGCCCGTTAAAGCCAATTCCAGGTTAATGACGTCCGTGATACTATCCGATGCCACCCCACCTGTTAGAGTGCTAGTGATGATGTTTCCCCCAAGTCGAATTCGATTCCCAGACAGGGTGAAGGATTGGCCATTTTGGGTATTCGTGAAGCTGATACCGCCAATCAGAGTATCATTGGCGAGATTATTGACTGTATTGGTCTGAATTACACCACCGAAGTTGAGAGTTCCAGAAGTTGGAGCTAAGTCACCCACCCAATTTGCTGCCGTGGCCCAAAAATTATCACTTCCTCCACCATCCCAGGTGCTTTGAGCCATCAACTTAGGACACATCAAGTGAACTATAATTAGAAGAGAAAGCAGTGAATGAAATAAATAATTATTATTTACTAATATTTTGTTCATAAGTCTTCATTTCTTGATTTTTATCTAGAATTTAGACTTAGTATTCATGCAGATTTCGTGCCGCCTTAAGCTCTGATCTTTCACTAAATTCAATGAAATCCTACTGCAGGCTGCATTCACGAACCAGCCAAGCCAAAACGCATCATTCTCCTAGCCAATGAATAGGACCGATGAGAGGTAAAATCTTTGGCTTATCAAAACTCAAAACCCAGGTTGATTTTGAAATAGGTCCGTAAGCTTTTCGTCAGGGCGATGGCGAATTTTAGGCGATTTTCAGCGGTGTCACGTAGGCGGGGGCGATTGGCCTCGATTTGCAATCCGGTGATGTTTTGCTCCGACTGACAATGACGTGCCACGGTATAACCTCCTCGGAAAAAAGGCTGGGATGGCACAGGCTTCATCTGGCTAGGCGTTGAGGGGAATTCGGCCAATTCCAACAAGGCTCCTAGACTGCGAGAACCATAAAGCAGCTCGGAGTGACGAATGCCAAATTGCTGGACGATCCAACGCAAGCTGCTGCGCTCAACATACGTGGATTCATCCAGTGCCTCGGCACAATCAGCAAGGTCGATCGCGTCATGCAGGTAGCCAAGCTCAACCCTCGGGTCGAGATGGCCATGGCCGTGAAGATCGATCAGAAAAGCGAAGCCATGCTTGGCGATGGACTGCTGACAAGCTATCTTGATGAATCCATGATGCTCATGCCAAGCTTTCTCCGCATCTGGACTGCCTTCGACTGCGTCCACGAGTCGGCGATTGACATCGACTTTGCTGCGATGCAGTCGGCAAATGATCAGATGTGGGTGCTGGCCGGTTTCTGCAAGGATGGCTTCTGCCAAGGTGTTAGCAAGCTCTTGGGTGTTCGCGTCCATGTCTAAAACTCCATGGACGCGGTCGGGAATATCTTCGGGCCGTTCGCGACCACCATGTGGCACAGCGATAACAATCGGTAGGCTTCCCGGGATGTATTCGATGAATCGACGTGAACCCCAAAAACGGCTACCCGGTTCCTTGTCATCAGCCCAAACCGCGAAGGCCATGAAAACACTCGCGATTAGGCATGCGATGCTTATTTTTTTCATGGGTTTTAGACAGAGGGGAAAATCTTGAAGGCAACTCCCACAAGCTTTTTAAACAAAGATAGTCCGATGGCATATCGAACATGCCATTTGTCTCAGGTTAACCCTTTATAAGCGAGAAGCAATTGACCATATACTCATGGCTACAGGACTTGATACATAGGACTTCTAGAAGAAAGAGATCATGAGATGCTTGATCAATGCATTTTTGTTACTGACCAACGATGGCCAGGCAAATAGGCGCACCTTTCTCAGCACGCTTGCTCTGCTGGCAAAGCCCTTGAGATGATCGTTTGTTATGGGTGGCAGCAATGGGCACCAGCTCATTCCCAACTCGACTCAGCCTAGCGACGCTATGATTGATTGCCATCACGACAAAAATGCCATTCAGATCGAAATCTGATCAGTGAAACTTAGGCTTCAAAATCGCCTACGAGATTCTCCTGATAGCACCTCAATTTGACCGAAGAGAAAGTATTGTCTTTTCACGATCATTTCCTGCAACCATGGCCAATACCAAAGCCGCTAGAAGAATCATGATTAATGAACGGTGACTTATCGTGGCAAAGATTTCGTCTAGGACTGTTCTTCCAGTTTGCCAGCGACCCATAGAATGCCGCGTGGGATCAGATGCTCTAGACCAGGCGTGTTTTCTGGATGTGGACTTGAAATGAAAACACGTCCTTTACCATAGGTCGAAACAGCCTGAGCTGGTGAGTTCACCATGACTCCGACGGGCGCACCATTTTTCGCCACTTCCGTCCTGAACAAAGCCACGGGGCGATACGCAGGAAGATCTGCACGATCGCCGGGCTTAATGATCGGACCATTGTTGTAGCGCACCAGGAATTTACTATCCACAGGACCCAGAATGGGGAAGCCATCAAAGGTGACCTCTTGCTCTACGTAACCGCTACCACGCATCCATTTGCTAGACACAGTTGAAGCATTCATAATTCCGAGTCCCCAGGAAAAATTCGAGCACGCAAGGTATGCTCCCGCACAGATGCCCACGTATCCCCCGCCCTCGCGGACGAATTTTCTGACCTTTTCTCTGCCCTCCTCGCCCAAGCTTTTCGCCTGAGTTCCTCCGCTACCTCCAGAAAACACGACCACATCGTAGCCAACCAAACCGCCTTTGGCGATTTCTTCCGGCTTTATCAAGGTGATCGTCCATCCGGGCATACCCTTGACGCGATCGCAGACATTTTTGATACCACTCATGGGCGCACCTTTACCATCAAAGATCGCGATTTTTAGCCCAGCACGGTTGGTTGGTGGAGCAATGAAGGTTTTATAACCATTCAAATCAGGTGGAACCACTGCCCCTATGCCACCAGGAGCAGGCTGAGATTGCGAAACAGCGCTAGGCGCAGATGCACTGCGACTAATCGAAATTGCCGTGACGGTCGCTTCAAGAGCCAAGGTTTCTCCATCAAACCAAAAGAATAGATTGAGAATAAGAATAACAAACGATTGAATATTCAGCATAGCAACGATTTCAACATCCGTATTAGCGCACTCAAGGACAGGTTTTATCGACAATAATTAGAGAGGGGCAGATTCGGGCTAAAAAATATTTGCAAAGCGATTTGTTCGAGCGAACAGAGTTCACATGCCCTCCTCCATCAAGCTCACCGAACGCCAACAGGAGCTCCTCGACTATCTGCGCCAACAGCAACGTCAGCTAGGAGTCATGCCAAGTACGCGAGACATCCAGCGGCACTTCAAATTCTCAAGCCAGACGGCTGCCATGAGCCATCTGCGTGCTCTGGAGAAAAAAGGTGTCATTCAACGTCACCCCAATAAGGCTAGAGCAGTAGTTTTCCCTGAAGATTTGAAGCGGGAAGAAATTGTAGATATACCCCTCTATGGAAGCATTGCAGCCGGCTATGCAGAACTCCAACAGCAGGACCCCGATGGATCAATCTCAGTGGATGCATCCACATTGGGATTGGGCCGTGGAGGCAAGGTGTTTGCCCTCAAGGTTCGCGGAGAATCCATGATCGATGCAGCCATCTGCGATGGAGACATTGTCATTCTCGAAGCGCGCCAACCTAGACCACGTGAAATTGTCGCGGCACTGATCGACGGAGAAACCACACTGAAGCGCTACCTTATCGACGAAGGACAGCCTTTCCTGCGCGCTGAAAATCCTTCCTTTCCAGATCTTATTCCCGCTCAAGAGTTGATCATCCAGGGCGTCATGCGAACGCTCATCCGCAGGATGAACTGAGCCCTTCGGCATTCACATTTCGCTTAGTAAAAATCCGAACATTTTAAGTGTTTGATCGAGTTTCACTTTGATCAGTCGCGACCTAATAACTTTCGCACCTCGCCCTCCGTGTAAGCAGGGTTTTTCAACTGCTCAGGCAGAACGATAAATTCTGGTGTTCTGCTAGTTTGCATCGCCTTTTGGCCGCGAATATCGACCCGAGTTCGATAGGACTGCCCAGATTCACGCGCTTGTGTGATGGCTTCACGAGCAGTCTGACGTGCCATGGGTGACTCCGTCATTTCATACAGTTTACTGGCGAGATCAGATTGTTTGCCCGCCAGAGAGGATTGCTCCAGCTCCTTAAGGCCCTTGTCATCAGCTTGTGCAAACTGTTCAGTAGAAAACTGGCGGCTCTTGAAGGTTTCCAGATCATCGAATGTCTCCGTCCTAGATTTCTGGCGTGATAGCCACTTGGCTTGATTGGCTTTGGCCAGACTTGCATCCATGGCCTTTTGATAACGACTTTGGTAACGCGGATCATTTTTCCCCACACCATCTTTCATGGCACGCACTGAGCGGCTGATGCGCTCATTCATCCGCATCTCAGACAGCTTTTTGCTTTGATTTTGACCTGATGAACACCCAGACAGCAGCATCAAGCAGCCGATGAGCATGAGAATAAAACAGACAGGCATAATGGCAGATTAGGAAATAAGAGAATGTTTGGCAACTTATCTCGTGGGTGGCCAGCTAAAAGACTCCATCCAATGACAGCCAGGATCAAGACCACGAGAACTAAGGTTATTCCTGAGGTCAGACTGAAGAATGAACGCTGAGGCACATGAATAGAAGACGAAATATCACCCGCCAATAGAAGCATGGATTTCACCTCTCCGTTCTGTTCTTTGCGCCACAAAAGGACGTCATTGAAGCCACCTTTCTCCACGCTGAAGGAAACCGTCGGGCTTAATGTCTTCCATGACCACGATGCGGTCAGCCATTCGTGCGGCTGATCGTCATCGCTGGGAATCACAGACTCCGGAAGGATGCTCTTCCATGAATTCATCTTCCCAAAAGTAAGAGGAGCCAGCTGGTGAATGGCTATTGTTTTACCCTCATGATGAACGCTGAGCGCATTTTTTAGCGCCTCTTGAGCATGGGCCTCATCGGTGATCAGCGGATTGCTTGCAAAATCGACCGCCAAGCTAAGACGCAATTCGCCAGGTTGATTCTCCGAAACGTGAAGTTGTGCCGCAATGAAGGGCAAGGCATGAGCTAAGGATTGCTGAGGCGTGATCCAGATCGTGTATCCACAAAAACAAAGGAGCAGCTTAGCTGCCCCTTTGATGATGTAATGACTAAACCTAGATCTTATCCTTTGCGATTCCAACGCAGGACTCTTCCCCATAAGTTCCATTCGGTTTCCAAAATATTACCTTGATTGTCAAACGTGATGCCGTGCGGACTGGTGACGACGCCAGGCTTCCAGTCTTTAGGCTCGATCTTGGGCGTGTTAGTGGGCTGAGGGCTCATGCCCAAATCAGCCACACGTTGATTATTTTTATCCCAAACGCTGACGTTTCCTGCAATCTCAGCTACACACATGAGATCTCCGTGAAAGCTTGCGCTGCTAGGGTTACGCATGTTTTCTGCGATGACACCAATCAGGTTTCCATCCAGATCCGTGTGCAACATGCGCTTGTGCCCACGATCACAAACCATCAGTCTCGCTGGCTCAAATCGGCGATCGACAAAGATTTTGTGAGCGTTCGCCAAATTTAACGGAGGAACTCTTCCACCAAAAACCTTTTTAAACTTGCCTTCACGGCTGAAAACAAAAATCCAGTCAGCACCATATCCGTCCACAACATAAATGTCTCCATTCGGTGCCACATCGCAATTGGTCAGGCGCAGCCCTTTGCCTATCTTATCCGCAGGAAACTCCTCCTTAGCGATGGTCATCAACACTTGGCCATCAAGGGAGCACTTGATGACTTTTTGCTCGCTCAGAACTGCTCCAAACAAATATTCTCCATCCCCATCTTTGCGAATCACAAAGCCATGAAGTGAAGAAGGCAACGGCAAAGCCTTTAAAAACTTGCCCTCACTCGAATAAACCTGAATTCCTGCATTCGCCTCCTGAACGCTAACATAAATTTGGCCTGAAGAATCGACCGCAATTTCACCATGGCCATTGCCAATGGTCTGTTTGCCAGCTGGTGGCTTAATGAAATCAGGAACAAACTGGTATTGAACTTCAGCAAAGGCAGAAGTGAAAAGGCTCGCAAGAGCAAGAAAAGAATAGCGATACATAGAGATTAAGCCTAACGGTTGCGACGCCAAACATCAATCATCAGCAAGATGGAAAATGGTGCTATCCTCATGCCTCAAGCAGCTTTGCCTGAATGCGGTCCACCATGGTTCGGAATGTAGCAGTCTCGGTCATACGCTGGCTAATGACCTTGCACGCATGAATAACGGTCCCATGATCTCGACCGCCAAACTCTTCACCAATCTGGATGAGCGGAAGCTTCACCATATGTCGCGTCAAATACATCGCGACCTGTCTCGCCTCTGCGATATTTTTGGGACGCCGTGGTCCAGTGAGATCACTGACTCGCAAATCATATTGTGTAGCCACTGCGCGCTGAACACGATCGACGGTTACCGATTTGGTTGGTTCCTCATCAATTACATCATGCAAAAGCTGGGTCAATCCAGCTTCGCTGATGATACCACTATCCAAGGAAACGTGTGCGGCTACACGCATCAGAGCCCCTTCCAAGCGACGAACATTGGTTCGAATTCTCTGGGCAATAAACTCCAAGATCCAGGGCTCAATCGTAACATTGAAATCGTGCATTTTGCGGCGCAAAATAGCTACTCTCGTCTCAAAATCAGGAATCTGGATTTGCGTCGTAAGCCCCCACTCAAATCGGGAAACGAGACGGCTTTCCAAGTTTTTGATATCTGCAGGTGGTCTATCACTCGCTAAAACGATCTGCTTCTGACTATTGAAGAGTTCATTGAAGGTATGAAAAAACTCTTCTTGTGTGCTGTCTTTGCCCGCCAAAAACTGCACATCATCAATAAGGAGAACATCGACTTTACGATACTTCTGCCTGAACTGGCTGAAAGTCTGGCGCCGTATCGCTTCGACATATTCATTGGTGAATTGTTCTGAAGTAACATAGCGAACGACGGTTCGCTTTTTTCTAGCCAAGACTTCTTGGCCTATCGCCTGCATCAAATGCGTTTTACCGAGTCCCGTAGGACCATGAAAAAACAAGGGATTGTATGTGCGCCCTGGCTTATCCGCGACGGCACGTGCAACGGCGGCTGAATAACTGCAATTGTTGCCAATGACGAAACTATCGAAATTGAATTTAGCATTCAGCCCTGCATCAGCAAAAGAACGGATGGTCAACGAGTCATCGTGCAAGTGTGGGCTGGCTTTATCATCATTCCCACGCACAGTGCCTAGATTGCGGCCTACTTTTATGATGCCACGATCGGCAGGCAGGGGACGAAGCGGCTCACTAGCGACTTCGTATTGAATTGCGGCAGCTGTGCCCAATACCTCAGCCACAGCATCCTTGAAAATACCAGCAAAGTTATCTTCGATCCAAACTTGATGAATCAGATGGGGCACATGCATGATCACTCGATGATCATCGGTGATACGTGCTGTGGTTCCCGCAAAGAATCGCGTGTAATTTTCTTTCCCTAGTCGATTCAGGAGAATTTTACAGATCTGATCCCATGCCGTGCTGATCAGTTGAAGCCCAGCTTCAGGTTCACCCATTTTGACCAAATGACTTTTTTCTGAAGTCTGCGGAGATTCATCGTGATCATAGTCGTCCATTAGGCTGTTGTGGTGCATGGATAGTTGGGCAAAATCGTTTCAGGAAAGGACAAACAAGGCGCGCTCTCGTGAGAAAACGCGCCGTATTTTTTCAAAAATAACACGGCCTGTTTATGGCGAAAGCGACACCTTTCAAAGCAAAAGTTCGAGTAGTTTAAAAAGAACTGAGAAACATTTAAAATGTTCCACATAAACTTTTTAAGCTTTAGGTTTGTGAAGCTTTTCAAGCTTACCCATCAATCAAATTCAATGCCCCCAAAATGAGGTTGTGCATTTGCCGATAGGTTTCTGTCTTTACTCCAGGTGTGAATCTACATTAAATCCTCAAAATCGGCTTTAAAAGCCTGCTTTTTATCACGCAATCATCCCCCGTCATCGCTTCAAATTGTTATGAAAATTCGCCGATTCAGACCCACTCTGCTTCTTTTGCTCAGTGGCGTCACTCTAGCTCACGCCGATATCCTCATCCTGAAAAACGGAAACAAGATCGAAGGCACGATCCTCGACCAGAATGAACAAGGCGTAAAAATGAAATATCGCCTCACCCCCAAGATCATGGACGAGAAGGTGTTTTTGGCAGGAGAGATCGATAAAGTGATCAAACAAACACCTCAAGAAGTCGAAGTGGTAGAACTTCGAAAAATCCTACCCACGGTAGACCTATTAAAAGCGGATGAATATGAGCAGATCATTCAAGACCGGCTTAGGCCTTTTGTGAACAAATACCCAGGCACACCAGAGGCTACTGAGGTCGAGGACATTATTTCCAAGCTACAGGAAGAAAAAGCCATGGTCGCAAACGGCCAAGTCAAACTGGAAGGCAAATGGCTAAGTGTGAAGGAATCCAAAGGTGAGTCCTTTAATATTGAGGCCTTTCGGGTTTTGGATTCGATGCGCAAAAAAGCAGCAAAATCCGACCTCACTGGAGCACTGCGTGAATTTGATCGTCTCATGATTCCAAGCCCTGCTTATCGAGGCAGCATCTATTATCTACAGGCTATCCCAGAAGCTGTTAATGTATTGGAAAAGTGGGTTTCGGCTCTGGAGAAGATGTCCTCTGAGCAACCGCAGCTCGATAAAGCCAGGAAGGACGGCTTAGCCAAACTCCAAGAACCCGAACTATCTAAAACGAAAAATGCCATCAATGATGAGATGGCAAAATGGCGCGCCATGGTCGAAGCAGAACGCAGACAAAAGCTGCGTTGGAGCGCCCCCTATAAGTATGACATCTCGTCAATTCAGTCGGCTATGAAAGAAGCCATTGAGGAAAGAACGCGCTTACAAAACGTCAACATGGAGATTTTAAAGGCAAAAACCGAGCTAGCCGCCAATTGCTATCGGAAGATCGGTGAACAGGACTACATGGGTGGAGCTGCAGCCTTTGAGAAGCTGCAAACATTACAAAATGACATGGAGTTTCGTGATGTCGTTTATGATGTTCGTTCTCGCCTAATCAAACTCCATGGCGAACTAAGTCGTGCGATTGCTTCGGGAGCTACGGCGACAGCGGGCTCATCAGCGATTGGCGGGGTGGCGGCGACTGGTGTCGAAAGCAGAGTCGCGCAGATCCTAGCTGAAGCTGGAGCAGCAGCTCCTACGGCGGCACCCACTTCAAGTGTACCTAGTCAGGCAATGCCACAGCAAGCAGCGGCTTCACCTGCTCAGCCAAGAACAACTCAGGTGAACACACCTCAAACAGCAAATCCAGCACCAAAGCAACCCATGGCTACTCAGCAAGCAGTAGCCCCTGTGGCGCCGGTAGCTCCAATTCAACAAATTGCTCCAATGCCGATGCCCCAAGCGATACCTCAAGAGGAAGAATCAAACCTACAGCTCTATATCATGATCGCAATGGGGCTTGTCATTGTCGTTCTTGGAGCAGCCTTCCTAAAACAGAAGAAAGCCTAGAACATGATTCCGGTGATTGACAGTATCTAACTGTCGTGCATTTTACCAGCCCCTTTATCCAGCAAAGCACACCCTCATGGCCAACGTCGAAGTCATCCTCAAAGAAAAAATCAAAGGTCTCGGAGCCGAGGCTGATGTCGTTAAAGTGAAGCGTGGCTTCGCTAGCAATTTCTTGGTGCCCCAGGGCAAAGCTTATGAAGCTAGCGCCGGTAACCTTCGCCATCTCAACCACCTCAAGGCGGTTCGTGCGGAGCGTGAAGCGAAAGAGCTTCAGGAATCTGAAAAGATTGCCTCGAAACTTAAGAAGCTGAAATTGAAGCTAACCCTTCAAACTGGCCAAGGCGGCAAAGCTTTCGGTTCGATCACAACCATCGACATCGCAAAAGCTGTCGCTGAAAGTGTTGCTAAGGTTGAATTGGATCGTCACCAAATTCAATTGGAGAGACCCATCAAAAACACCGGAAATTTTGAAGTTCCTGTCAAACTGCATCCTGAAATCAGTTGCTTCATCAAACTCACTGTCACCGCTTCTGATGCCGCAAATCAGGATGACGATGACAAATCCAGCGAAGACTAATTTCAGTCAGCTGAATCAAATCTAAACCCGATCTCGATTCAATCTTGATCGGGTTTTTCTTGGCTAGGTATCTTCTCATCAGAACTAGGCAAAGATGTTCAGCAGTAGTCAAAACGAGTTCGATATACCGCTGACAAAATTTATTAACAAAAAGTCATTGGTCATTGACTCCAGAAAGCCATTCTAAAGCAAGCCTCAAGGTTTAGTCTTGCATGTAGCCTTGACCAGTTGCCTTGCCTCTCAACTTTCAATTATGCGCGCCCGCATCATCAAAGACTTTCGTTTCGAAGCTGCCCAGACTCTGCCCAATCTGCCCGGTAAGCATAAATGCACCAAGATGCATGGCCACAGTTTCAAAGTGGAGATCGCTATCGAAGGTGAAGTCAATCCAGACATCGGTTGGGTTTATGACCATGCTGAGATCAGTCGTGCGATGAAACCAATTTTGGATTTACTCGACCATAGCTACTTAAACGAAATTGATGGCCTTCAAAACCCTACCATCGAGTACATGGCGGCTTGGTTGTGGAAGCGCCTCTCACCACAGCTTCCAGGCCTTGTAGAAATCACGATCCATGAGACGCCAAGTGCTCGTTGTGTATTTCGTGGAGAATTTTGATTAGTCTCACCCCCACCTGTGAACCCATCACTGAACGAAGCCGACTCACCTTTTGATCTAGCTCTTCGACCATCAAACTTTGATGAGTTTCATGGCCAGGAAAAAGTTAAAGAGCAATTGTTGGTGATGGTGGAAGCCGCTAAAATACGTGGCGAACCGTTAGATCATGCCTTGCTGTGTGGGCCTCCTGGCTTGGGGAAAACGACACTCGCCAACCTTATTGCCACATCCATAGGATCTCGGCTACACACAACAAGCGGTCCTCAAATTGAGAGAGCTGGAGACTTAGCCGGAATCCTCACAAATCTTCAAGAACGAGATATCCTCTTCATCGACGAGATTCATCGACTTCACCCAAGCATTGAGGAATATCTATATCCTGCAATTGAAGACTTTAGGCTCGACATCATCATCGACCAAGGACCCAAAGCACGAACGATTCG
>JBIKYV010000292.1:0-8314 GCA_044355075.1 Prosthecobacter sp. | reverse complement strand
TTCCGCAGATCGAAGAAAGGCTTCGCTGCCTGCAAAAAGCCGTTCAAATGGCCATTTTGCCGCCTGACCCTCTCGAAGGGCGAGATGCTTTAGTGGAATTGCGAGCTGGAACTGGAGGTGACGAGGCATCCCTTTTCGCGGCAGATTTACTGAGGATGTATTCTCGCTATGCTGAGGCTCAAGGCTGGCGTGTTGAACCCCTGGAGAGCAGCCCCTCTGAAGTGGGTGGCTTCAAGGAAGTTGTGGTGAAAATCAGCGGCGAAGAAGTCTTCAGACGTTTACGATACGAGAGTGGCGTTCATCGTGTGCAACGAGTCCCGGCTACAGAAGCTCAGGGAAGAATTCACACGTCTACCGCGACCGTGGCGGTGCTGCCAGAAGCCGAAGAAGTGGATTTTGAGCTTAAGTCTGAAGAAGTGCGCGTGGAGGTTTGTCGTTCCTCCGGAGCTGGTGGACAAGGCGTGAACACCACAGACTCGGCCGTTCAGGTGCTACATATACCGACCGGAATCATCGTTCGCTGTCAAGACGGACGGAGTCAGATCAAGAACAAAGACAAAGCGCTCAGCATTCTGCGCTCACGCTTGTTGGAAAAAAAACAACAAGAAGAAGCTGCCAAATACTCTGCACATCGACGCTCATTGATTGGCGGAGGTGGCAGAGAGGAAAAGATCCGCACCTACAATTACCCGCAAAACAGAGTCACTGATCATAGGATCGATCTCACCCTGTACAGCCTAGACATGTTCATGGAGGGGCGAATCCAGGATATGATTGATCAACTGCTAGCCAGTGATCTCGAGGCACGTCTCGCGGAGGCAGGGATAAGCTAATCTTCATGAAAACAATTCTCGAAGTTATTACCTCTGGCTCTGCCTATTTGGTGCAGCATGGTGTTGATGAAGCGAGGCTCAACATGGAGCATCTCTTGGCACACATTTTGGGTTGCCGACGTCTTGACCTTTACTTGCGATATCAAGAGACTTTACAAGAACCAGAACTCAAACCACTCCGTGACTTGCTTCGACGTCGAGGGGAAGGGGTGCCTCTTCAACATCTCTTGGGTACAGTTCATTTCCTTGAACATGAGTTTGTTAGTGATCATCGTGCTCTTATTCCGCGTCCTGAAACCGAGTATTTAGTGGAAGTGTTGATCAAAGAAGTCTCGGACGGTCAAAAAAAACTTCCTACAACGCTTTTGGATATGGGGACTGGTAGCGGTTGTATTGGATTGTCACTTGCTTCAGCATGGCCTTCTACAGAAGTGACACTTGCTGATATTTCTGAAGAGGCGCTGGACCTAGCTGCACTTAACGCATCTAGGCTCGGATTGAAGAATATCTGCCTAAGGCGCAGCAGTTTATTCGAAAAACTTCCTGGACGTTGGAATATGATAGTTGCCAATCTACCATATATTCCTACTGAAGAAATCAAGTCACTAAGTAGAGAGGTGCGTTTTGACCCCAAAACAGCTTTGGATGGCGGCAAGGATGGTTTAGAAACTATAAGGAGTCTTCTTGAGGCAGCTCCACTGCATTTATGCCAAGAAGGAAGAGTCATCCTGGAAGTGGGTTATGATCAAGCAGCAAAAGTTGAGCAGATCTGCAAAGATCTATCATACAGTAACATTAATACGTTTAAAGATCTTAGTTGTGTTTCTCGTTTCGTATCCGCTCAGTGGTTAAGCTGTTGATGATAATCAATTTATTGTGAAATTTGGTTTCTTGAACATGAGAGCCGCTTTTATGACTTCCATTGTCTAAACATGATATTATCACCAAAAATTGGCACGAAAGCAGCGCAATTCTTTAACGATCAAAATGCATTATCTGGAAATCGTAAGGCCTAAAAACATCTACGTTTTTGTCCATGACAATTCTGTTCCAACTTTTTTGAAAATGACGTCTTGTTTGATTGCTATTCCTTGCTTCAGCTTGTAGTATCCACTACGAGCTCAGTTACTCTCCCGAAACATGAGACACTTGATTGATAATATCCTATCATTATCGCCACAAAATGTGGCGATAGAGGTTATTGTCTTGACATCGGTTTTGTGGGTTTTGGTCTGGGTAACAATCCTCATTGATTTACTAAGTTCGCAACGCTCTGGATTAAGTAAATGCATCTGGTTGGGGCTTGCTTCAGTGCCCATGTTGGGAGGAGTATTTTATGCGGGGGTTAATCTGATTTATGCAGATTGGTCTTCTGCTTTTTTTTGGCGTAAGGCATCAAAGCCAAAAGGTAATCGTTTGGGAAAGTAAATTATATTGAAGATAGTATGAAATCCCTCGATACTTACTTTTCCAAATCGACATGGCGATGTACTGGTTCAGTAGCTTGCCGAAATACTTCGATTTTAAAAATGCTAAATTACAATTTTTGGGGCGTATTATCTACACTAGTATTACTAGTTGTCGGCAACTTGGCTGCTGATCCAAGCGCCGGATCTATATCAACAAGTAGTGATTACAATTTTTTTGATCGTGAATATATTCCACTTTCGACCCCTGCAACCTTTGATGAAGGTATTGAGCTAGCGCAAAGTGCAATTGCTGGAACTGGACACACAATCACCGAGGCAACAAATTTTTTTGATCAAGTTACTTCTTTTGGTTCGTGGTTAAGTCTAGATCAGGGAAGGGGATTATTAGGTTTAAGTGGGGGTATGCCTCTTCGTAATCGCTTGCTTGCAATGCGAAATGACCAGCTGAACCTAAGGAAGTATAGCGGAGTTCGCATAGGTATTTTTATTCTTGATGATTTAACAATTGGTGCGGGTGGGATGTATTCTGACTATTCAGGGTTGCTCCCTCGTGGTGGTGGGGGCACTAAATTTAAATCTGCCTTAGTTGATCAAGACCCATGGGCTGCGATGGTTTGGGCTAGAATGAGTTTGACAACATATGTAACAAACACATTTGCACTGACAATTAGACCGTCAGGATTTTGGCTGCCTTTGGAAGGCAAGTTTGGCTACTCCGCATTTAATGGTTTTCTTGGTCTTGGGAACGCACAATTGATGCCACAAGCGATATTTGAGTTAGCCTATAAAACTGATTTGTGGAGGTCGTGGCAATTCTCCTTTCATGATTATTTCATGGGTGTCATGGAAAGAAGGAGCGTGTTAGATGAAGGTATCCTTTTGGGGGCCAACTTGAGGGATATGTCATCATATGACACCGCTGGCAGATATGCATTTGGTGGATTTGCCCCTCCAATGAATGGAACAACTGCAAATGACTCCCTTTCGCTCAACAACAATTTCTTTAAAGGTGGCTCGATTTTATTTAGAAATATTGGCAAGGCTACCTTGAGTAAGAGCATTGGTGAGAACACAACAGCTAGCTTTTTCTACATGAGGCAAGATGGTTGGGATGATCAATTTAATCATTTCTCAGCATTCAATAGAATTGGTGCTATGCTTACCCAGAATGGGCCTCTTCTAACTAAATATATTGGTTATAATTCAATATTCTCAGACGAGTCTGCGCCTCGCAGCATGGCCCAATGGGCTTATTCAGGCTTTAGAGCAACTTTACGCCCTAACTTAACAGCCTGGGCTAGTGTTGGTTATCTTTGGACGCACGGTGGTGTTAGTGATCGAAATTCAACTCTGTGGCGGGCGGCTATCGAGCATAACATTGGACCAAAAACAACACATGGCATCAGTGTGGGGAAAACAGTTACAGATCCAGATTTTGGTGCGATTTATGTGGGCGATTTTGCTCGGTATTTTATAACACATGAGCTATCTAGTCGAGTCAGCTTGAGATTGATGGCGCAGCATTTTAAAGGTGAAAGGCTCGATGTCGGAAGTGATAATGAGTACAAATCAAATGTACTCGGAGGCCTAATTTCTTGTAATCTTGGGGAGCAAGATACACTTGTCTTATTTAATGCGTACGAGGAATTCAGCAGTTGGGGAATGCAAGGGTGGGAATTGTTGAATCACCGTTTGTCATACTTTCATCAATTTACGCCTGATCTAGAAGGACAGTTATTCTATCAATATCAGCACGGAGATACGGCATTTGGCACAAAAGCAGGTGACTTTAAAGAACATCTGTTGTTCCTGGGTATGGCAAAAAGATTTTAGTTTTCTTTTGATAGCTATTACCAGCTAGACCAGTTCACTTTTTAGTGAGTACCTGTCTTTGATCTTCAACCATGCGTATTTATACATTCATTTCAGTTTTTAAATTGTGCCTTGTCGGTTACGTCGCACTTTTGTCATCCTGCAGCAATTCATCAAAGGTTTCTGATGATGTGGAAGCCTTTCATTTTCAAGCATCTAATCCTCAATCTCCGGCTAATGAAGTTGGCTTAGACTACAAGACCAATGTCGGTGATTCTCTTGAAGTTTTTGTTCTCGAGGATAGTAGCTTTAATGGTAAATACACCATTCGCCCTAGTGGGGATATCATCATTCCAAGACTAGGGCGCATCTCAGCATCCCAACTTTCTTTGAAACAGGTTGAAGAAGCTGTACAGAAAGAGTTGCAATTAACACAACTCAAAAAGGCCACTGTTATTGTTGATCCCGTAACCAGAACTGGAGGTTTAGATCTAGGAGTTCAATCAGGAGTGACTGTATACATTTCGGGCTGCGTCGCTAAAACGGGCAGGCAATTCGTGCCTAGCATTGCTGGTAATTCCGTCACTGCTTTACAGGCAGTGGTCAACGCCGGGGGATTTTCTAGTTTCGCTAACAAAAAGAAATCTTTTTTGTTAAGACGTCAGTCGATGGGGGGTAGTCAACGAATAACACTGAACTTTAGTGCTATTGAAGATGGTACTTCGGATGATGTTCAGTTGACAGAGGGTGATATGATTGTTGTTCCGCAAAAAATGTTTGGCCTGTGAGTATTTGCGTTAACTCCTCTTTAAACTTGATTCCTTATGCCACAAATTAAGAAGCAATCAGCAACACTCCATGATCTGCTTCATGTCTCGGTTAAGTATTTAAAATACTGGAAAATAGCGGTTCTTTCCCTCGCTTTTGGTCTCACTTCTTCTGCCGCTTACCTCACATACGGGAAGCCAGGTTTCTATTCACGCTCGCTGGTATCTTTTTCTGATTTGTATTCTCCAATTCGTTCAGAATCAAGCGAAGTCGTGGGTAGGGGGCGCTGGGCGCATCTTCAGTTTTTGTTGCAGTCCGCATTAAACTCCCGATGGCTGGTAGAACAAACTGCTAGTGAGCTGGGTCTAGTGACACAGCCTGGCCAGTATGAATACGTTCTCGAGAAGTTCGTGTCCAAGGTTAGGGCATCTCCAATGCCAGGAAATCTGTTCCAAATTGAAGTCTATGGCTACCAACCTTGGATTGTCAGGGAATGGCCTGAGGCAATGATCGCTTCTTATCAAAAATACATGCTTTCACAGAGAGCTAAACACCGTGAGAATGCCCTCAACGCCTACACTGGTGAAATGGAAAGTTTGAGAGATAAAATTTACGCTGATAGAACGAGCCTTGTTAAATTTGAGGAAGATAATAAGATTATCGAGCAGTATATTAGTAATAACTCCGTAGAGCAGGTTCCTAGCGAGATGCTATCCATAAAAAACAAAATGGATTCCATGGATGAAGTTATTTCCATGTTGGATGAACAAAAGTTATCAACCGTGGAGAAATTATCTTTGATCAAAAAAGTTAAAGGTAAGCCGGTTCCTGTAGGATCACTAATGCGAAATTCTTTGCCTGAAAATATTGTGACGACAGCGCCATCTACGGTGCAAAATATGGCCACAAATTCATTTCCTCAGGCGAATGCTGGAAATGCAACAAATGGACCATCAGCCGCAACCACCACATCGCAGATTGTCGTTGTGCCATCTATGGTCGAAGAGCTTGAACCTTGGGAAAAGACTGAGCGAGAATTAAGATCTGCATTTCAGGAACGAGAGCAGCTAAGTGCAAATTATCTTCCTGGCCATGAACTCATGCGTATTGTTAACAATAGGATTTCTCAACTTGAACTTTCGTTGGAAGATGAATATCGAGTTTCTAGATCATCGTTCATGCTAGAGCGAGAGCATTTGAATGTTAAGTTTGAAGAACTTCAGAAAAAAATGCCCGACTACAGGCGTGTCTTGAATGATTTTGATCGCTATAAACAAGACTATTACCTGCTATCGAGTGGACGAGTTGCTTGGGAAAATGCATACTCTAATCTGAAGAAAAAAGTCACAGAGATGGAATATACTGGTAGTGAACTAGATTCTGATCTCAGTTTCCAGGGATTTACAATGTTGCGCGATGAAGATCCAGTTTCGCCCAATAAAAAGTCACTTTTGATGTATGGCCTTATACTTGGTTTGGCTCTTGCAGGAGGAGTGAGTTATGGATTTGAGAAATTCAAATCTTCAACATCACTAGTTTCTGATACGGAGCAGATTACAGGTCTGCATGCTCTTGGGGTATTACCTTTGAGCGCATCAACAGATGACTTCAGGCGCTTATTCATAACGGGTCAAACTTCATCCAATACAGGTTATGACATGCGAGAATCTTTTCGTATTGTCAGGACGAGTATTCCTCTGCATGTTCCTAGAGACAATAAGTGTCAGGTTATTCTGGTGACAAGCTCTAGGCCTGGTGAAGGAAAGACGGTGGCCAGTAGTATCTTGGCGCGATCATTTGCTGAAGCTGGTGAGAAAACAATTTTAATTGATGCCGATCTAAGGCGTGGGCGCATAGATAGTCTGCTAGATGTCGCCGATCACAAAGGCCTACGCTCTTATTTAGTTAAGGAAAGTGCGTCCATTGAAGATTGCCGATCTCATATTCCCGGTAGTAATCTTGATGTAGTTGTGCGGGGTGGATACAGCAGTAATGCCATAGAAGAGCTTGGGCGTCCAAGATTTGCAGAGCTTATAAACAGCCTACGCACTCAATACACTCGCATCGTAATTGATACTCCACCTGTTCTAGGATTGGCCGATGCGTTAACGGTTGCACCTGTTGTGGACGGAGTTTTATTTGTGATTCGTGCGGAGAAAACCACACGTAGGGATATCATGGGTGGCATTGAACAGATCGCTATGACAGGTGTGCCAATGTATGGGTTTTTATTGAACGGTGTTGATCTGAATAAGATGGAGAATTATTACTATTATTCGTCTTACTATCCCAAGTATTACGATCCAGGTTACGATTACTCTGAAGGTTAAAAGAAAAGGCGTCGCTTAGATCACCGTGGATTATCTAGCAATATGTGTTGCCATTCTTTTGTGGCTCATTCGTCCGCAAGATTGGATGAGCGGACTTGCGGGTGTAGGCTTCGCGAAGTATGCCATGATCATGGCTATGTTAGGATTGATCGCTCGTGCCAAAAGGGATCAAGTAAGCTTTAGCCTACAAACACCGAACGATACATTTATTGGAGTTTATTTGCTATGGATTATCTACACTACAGGTGAGTATTTTGACACCTTTAAGGAAGTTTTGCCTTTCGCTTTCTTTTATTTCCTCACCTCATTGATTTTAGATCAGCCGAGAAAGCTATCGGGCTTTCTATCATGTTGGGTTTTTGGTTTGCTTGTGGTGGTTGTATTCGCACTATCCACACATTACGGATTCGAGTTTGCTGAAGGCTCTACTGATCTCACGAATCTTTTTGAAGGCAGGCTTGCGCTTAATACTTGGATTTTCAATAATCCTAATTCTCTAGGACATGGTGTTGCTGCTTTGATTCCATTGTCATATGTGTGGCTTTGGTGGAAAAGAGGTTTTTTTTCCAGGTTGTTAGCAGGTGTAACCATAAGTGCCGCTGGCTTTTGTGTTTACTTAACTCAATCTAAAGGTGCTTATTTGTGTGGTTTTGCTGCTTTAGGAATCGTGTTTTTGTTTCGCAAAAAACTTTTGATTCAGTCGCTCGTTGTAGTTTTAGCTCTAACAGCTGGTGTGGCAGCAATCAAATTACTGCCGCGGATGAATACATTGAGTTCACAGGAAGATGGTATTGCCGGGCGTCTGGCTATTTGGCGAATTGCCCATTCAACCATGGAGAATACCTTTGTCGGTGAAGGGTGGAAGAAATTTGAAGCTTGGGTTTCGATCCCTCGAATGGGCTCTATACGCAAAGCAACACACGGTTCGTATGTGAATGTGGGAGCCGATCTCGGCTACCCTGGGCTGTTTCTGTTCTTGGCTATTTTATACACAAATGCTCGGGTCATCTATTTTGCTAGGCCGCCTCTAGAGAATATTGAGATCCAGCGAAACCAAAGGGCACTATTATCTCTTTTCTGTTCCTATGCATCTTCCGCCTGGATGATTGATCGCGCTTATCATACAGACTTCTTCTTTATC
>JBIKYV010000164.1:0-8376 GCA_044355075.1 Prosthecobacter sp. | reverse complement strand
CGGCCAGTCGCAGGTGACGTCGCGACTTTGTAATCAATCACGGGTCGCTCACCTGGGGTAAATTTGCCGATGTAAGTGCGAATCACAAGTGTCGTAAATAGCTCGGAGGCGCGTTTTTGTTCGGCGGCACTGAACTGGCGCCAGCCCACGCCAATAGCACGTTTAGTCATTGTTTCAAAGCTAACGTATTTCAGCAAAACGGGGCGCACACTTACGGTCAATGCAGCGTTTGTGCTGGCTCTGTCTGCCAGGGTCAGCACTTCATTGATGGCACTGCGTAGTTTGGCTTCGGCTTCGCTGGGAGTGGCCTTTAAGCCTAAAGGTGTGCAGCAAATAAGAGTAAGGAGGAGACGACGATTCACGGGGTGGGGGGAGTTCCAGTTTCGTTAGCCTTAGTTTTGGTGTCGCTATTAACGCTTCCAAAAGCCATTTTGCCAATCAAGGATTCAAGATCGACCGAAGATTCAGTCATGGTGATCTGAGCCCCAGGTTTTAGAAATTCCTCTTCGGCTCCTGGGGCGAGTGATATGTATTTATCACCGATAAGACCAGTAGTTTTGATGGAGGCCATGGTGTCCATCGGGAGTAGAAGGCCCTCCATGACACGCAGAGTAGCCACAGCACTGAAATCTTTGGAGTCCATGCGCAACGATTCCACACGGCCAACGGTGACTCCTGCGCACATGACATTGCTGCCAGGATTCAATCCTCCTGCATTGGCAAAACGTGCTTCAATCACATAGGTCGGTCCCCCCAGGAGGGAGCCAGCCCCCACTTTAATGGCAAGCCAAGAGATCGCCGTAAGGCCGAGTAGCACAAAAAAACCAACAGGATATTCGAGATGGCTTGATTTCATGAAGTCAAAGTAGGTTCGGACAAGTGGGGCTCTTGACGCAGCCCGTTGATTTGTTGACGCAAGGCGGCTGGGCTATCACGAAAGTCGATCACCACAGGATCATTGGATTTGGCGAAAGCTTCAGGTTTTCCTTCAAAGCGCATGGTTCCAGCATCCAGCAGGGCAACGTGGTCACTGATGACCAAAACCTCTGCCACATCATGAGTGACGATGACCGCCGTGAAACCAAATTGACGCTGATATTTCACGATCATCGAAAAGACAGCATTCCTGCGCTGTGGGTCGAGGCCAGCGGTGGGTTCGTCAAAAAGCACTAGTTCAGGACGCGTCACAATCGCTCGGGCCAGTGCTAAGCGTTTTTGCATGCCACCGGACATTTGGCTAGGGTAGCGGTCAGCAAAGGTATCGAGTTCGAGCTGCCTCAAAGCTTCTAGGCTGCGTTTCATAACCTCAGCATCCGATAGTGTTGTGGTTTGCTCAAGCGGTAGCGCTACATTTTCCAGAGCTGTTAGTGAGTCTAGAAGGGCATTGCTTTGAAATAAGTAACTGCACCGACGACGGAATTCTGCGCGTGCTTTGTCATCAGTAGCGCTCAGTTCTTTTCCATCAAAGATGATGCTGCCCGCATCAGGTGTCTCAATGCCTGCAAGACATTTGAGGAGAACGGATTTTCCCGTGCCGCTGCGTCCTAGAACCGTCACGACTTGTCCGCGATGTACGACGAGATTTGCATCGGAAAGTACGACCTGATCTCCGAAGCTTTTTTTGACGCCACGGATAGAAAGAAGAGGAACGGGTGAGGAGAGGTCGCTCATCACATCAAGAAGGAAGTGATCACGTAGTCAGCCGCTAAGACCAGAATGCAGGAAAGTACCACAGCGCGTGTCGTGCTGGCGCTAACCGCACGGGCACCCGTCGCGGCTCGGTTTCGATGAGCATTGAAACCGCAGTAGCAGCATACCGCGATGGTCAGCAGGCCAAAAATGCCCGCTTTAATCATGCATTCACGCACATCTTCAGGCTCGACGGCACGCTCTACGGAGGACCAGTAAACTCCTGCTTCCAGCCCAAGCATCAGGGATCCCGAAAGCCATCCACCCCAGAGGCCGACGCTGACAAAAAGTGCCGTCTGCATCGGGTAGGCAAGCAGGGCCGCGAGTAGGCGCGGTGTTACAAGATAACCGTGGCTACTCACCCCCATGGTTTCTAAAGCAGCGATTTGTTCGGAATTTCTTTGGATGCCTAGCTCGGCGGCTAGGGCGGAGCCAGCCTGACCTACAAGCATCAGAGCAGCTAAGACGGGGCCAAGCTCACGCACAAGGCTCAGTGACACCAGTGCGCCGAGCAGGCTTTCAGAACCGAAGCGATTTAGCACGTGATACCCCTGCAGCCCTAGCACTAGACCTGTGAATGCCCCGACGATGAGGATCACTGGAAGGCAGCGCACGCCTTGCTCGAAGAGCGCCCGGAGGACTCTACGCCTTAGCTTTCGACAGCGCCAGGTTTCAGTCAGTGAGTGCAGCGTGAATAGCACAAAATCCCCCAAATGGTGAATTAGGGAAATGGTGGAGTGACCAATTGCGCGAACCATGCCTTGTTTGCACGAACTTCACGCGGCTCTTGGCAAGATGCAAGCCTAGCTGCCTGTATCTTTGGAGTCGCTTTCGCGCTAGGCTCAATCCTTGAACATGTTTGGCTCCAAGATGCTGAAAATTTTAGTTTTCAGAGTCTATCGCCTTGTGATTGCCGACTTGCCCTTTTTTGTGCTCGAATCCTTAGTGTCAATGAGGGTTGGTTGCGGCGAGCTTCCTTGAAGCTAAGTCATACAACCTTTTCTTTAATGCCAGGCTTGCTTCCGAGGTAGGTTTTCGACAGGGGTGGGGAACCTATGCCTTCCACTTCATCTACTCTTTACAGCGTTGTGCCCGTCGGTGCGGCGCATCGAGTGCTGGGCCTACGAACGGTGGCTTTGCCGGGTGTCACACTGGAGATTTTGACCACGCGCAAGATCGAGCTGGAACTTTGGGAATTGAGACGCCTGAATGATCCTTATTGGAGACTTTACTGGCCGATGCAGGAAGGCGGTGTCGTCGAGATTGATGGAGAAAGCACGGCTTTGCGACCGGGCTTAGTTTATTTGATTCCTCCGCGCACGACCTTTAGCACCAGAACTCGCTCTCCATTCAGCAAGTGGTATTGCCATTTTAATCTTGGGCCAGTTGCAGATCGTGCTTCGCCTGGCATTTACGCATTTCCTGTATTGGCCCATCATCAAACGATGTTGCATGAACTAGTAAGGCTCAGTGAGCGTTACACGCATGGACTTTACCCTTGGGTTAGTCTACAACTTGTGGCTGAGTTTGTGAAAGCTCTGCCCACTGAGGTTTGGGAGCAGCAGAGACTGGACTCACGTGTGCTTAAGGCGATGGAGTTCATGAACCAGCATCTTGGACTTAAGCTAAGCTCCGAACAGGTGGCGCGTCATGCGGGACTGAGCGTGCGTAATTTGAACCATTTGTTCAAGCACGAGGTGCAGCAGTCTCCGATGCGTGTGCTGCTCGACTACCGATTGGATGAAGCGTGTCGACGGCTTCGCCATTCGGAGGAAAGCATCGAATCCATTGCCGAAAGTTGTGGTTTGCTCAATCGACATTACTTGAGCCGAATGATGCGCCAGTATCGCAATACCTCACCGGCGGCTTATCGTAG
This sequence comes from Prosthecobacter sp., assembly GCA_044355075.1. Lineage (GTDB taxonomy): Bacteria > Verrucomicrobiota > Verrucomicrobiia > Verrucomicrobiales > Verrucomicrobiaceae > Prosthecobacter. The sequence goes on along the minus strand of JBIKYV010000164.1, from coordinate 4,811 downwards.
TGAGCACTCTTGACTGGCATCGTTTCAAAGTCAGCGTAGGGGGCGCGCGGTGTCAGCGACAACTCCTATTGGATCCGTATGCTTGGGGCGTAGCACCACCCATGAAGCGTGATACTTTTGAAAGCTGCTCCACGTGTACCCCTAGCCTGATTTGGTGACTATGTTCGACTTTTACCAACAAAGCGATGCCGCCTACACCATGCCTCCGGATGCCTCGGTGTGGGATGGCTGGTGCCCGGAGTTGCGGCTTCAAAATTTAGACCAGCGCGTGAAACCCAGGCTGATTGAAGCCCTCCAGGCCCAAGGTATTTGCTATGGCGCACCGGTTTTTCTACGGGCTATGAAGGAAGAGCGTGTTCTCGAACTCTGGCTGAAGGCTGGGGCAAAGTGGCAGATTTGGCGCAGCTACGCTATTGTGGCTGCTTCGGGTGAGCTTGGCCCGAAACTGAGGGAAGGGGATGGTCAGGTGCCTGAGGGTTTTTACCGTGTCGGTGCAGGGCAGTTGAATCCTGCCAGTCGCTATCACTTGGCGATGAACATGGGGTATCCAAATGAATACGATCGCCAGAATCAGCGGACGGGTAGCTACATCATGATCCATGGCCGGGCGGTTAGTGTCGGCTGCCTAGCCATGACGGATTCGTGGATCGAGGAGATATATTTGTTGGTTTCAGAAGCTATCGCCCAGGGGCAGCTAGAGGTTCCTGTACAGGTCTTTCCATTTCGAATGAACGAAGCTAGGCTTGCTCAGGCTAAGGATCATGTTTGGTATGAATTTTGGTTGGCTGATCTTTGGCCGGCTTGGCGTTCGTTTGAGGCTTATGGAGAACCTGCCGAGGTGCGTGCTCATGAGGGGCGGTATGTCTTAAGATGAGAGCTTTAGTCTGAAGAAAAAACAATTTGGCGTAAGGATGTATCGGCAAGATGGTTTTTCCATCATCGCATGCCCAACTCGTCAGCACGTCCCTGGTACTCAACAGTCACTCGTTATCAATGGCTGGTGCTTTTAGTGGCGTCGTTGGGGTGGGTGTTTGATGCGTTTGAGGGCCAAATTTTCAATCTCACCCGCAAGTCGATGCTGGCCGAAATCCTGGGCAAGCCGGTAGACTCATCAGAAGTGAAAGCCTGGGGCGATATCGTGCTCGTCTTTTTCCTTGTCGGCGGAACGGTAGGCGGGGCTGTGTTTGGTCGATTGGCTGATCGGTGGGGGCGAAGTCCTACCATGATCGTGACGATTGTCTTTTATTCGGTCTTCTCTGGCCTGACTTACTTTGCGGAAAATCTAGGACAGATCTGTGCTCTGCGTTTCCTCGTCGCGATGGGTGTCGGCGGAGAGTGGGCTGTCGCAGCAGCGCTGGTGGCGGAGGTTTTTCCCCCAGCAGCACGTGCTCGTGCTAGTGGCATTTTTCATGCATCAAGTGTGCTCGCTACATGGATGGCAGGGCTGACTGGACTGTGGGTTGGGGCTGAGTGGCGTTTGGCTTACGTCGTTGGCGTCGCACCAGCCCTGCTCACGCTTTGGGTGCGTGCCTCGATTCGGGAGCCAGCGCGACTCAAGAATGCCCAGCGGGCAATGGGCAATCGTGTAGGCAGTTTTCGTGAACTGTTTGGTCATTCGCTGTGGCGTCGGCGGGCCTTGGCAGGCATGACCTTGGCCGCAGTGGGGCTAGGCACGTTTTGGGGAATCACTGTGGCTGGGCAAGACTTGATGTCAGATTTGCTGACCCGGCTGGGTATGGCTAAGGATCAAGTCGAACGAGAAGCTAGATTCGCTTATGGCATCGTCCAAGCCACTGGTGGTGGTTTGGGGATGCTTGCCTTTGGTCCGATTTGTGAGCGTATCGGTCGTCGGCGCACCTTTGCGCTCATGCAGGGGCTGGCGCTCGTGGTCGTGCCTGCGGTGTGTTTTCTCCCACAAACTCAATCTCAGATGCTGATGGCACTACCCGTCATGGGATTCGTCACAATGAGCATGCATGCGGGCTTTGCGGTGTATTTCCCCGAGCTATTCCCTGACCACTTACGCGCCACCGGCTCCAGTTTTTGCTTCAATACGGGGCGTTTGTTGGCTGCGCCGATTCTGTTCTTTTCTGGACAGATCAAGGCCATGGTGGAGCTGCCCATTGCCGTGACATTGATTTCTGGGTTGTTTTTCATCGGCCTGGCCGTGCTGTGGTTGTTGCCTGAAACCCAGGGGCAAGAGCTGCCAGAGGCGTGACAAAAGCGCGTTCTTTGGGCTTATCTGCTTGCCTAGTTGCCTGCTTTTTCGTCATTCCTAGCTCATGCGCTCTCTCTACACGCTGCTTTTTCTCCTCGTTGGTCTCACCTCTGCATCGGCATTGACGCCGGACGGCAAACGGAAGCTAGTACTCATCGCTGGCAAGCCTTCGCACCCTCCAGGAATGCATGAGTTCCGGGCTGGCACGCTCTTGCTGGAAAAATGCCTCGCCTCGGTCTCTGATCTTGTGGTGGATCGCCATGAAATGGGCTGGGTGAAAGATGAGGCAACCTTTGCGGATGCGGATGCTGTGGTGATTTATGCCGATGGCGGCGCTAAGCATCCAGCCGTCGTGGATGGCCATCTGGAAACGCTGCGAGGATTGGTGGAAAAGGGCGTCGGTTTCGGCTGCATGCACTATGGCGTAGAGGTTGTGGCAGATCAGGCAGGAAAAGAGTTTCAGGCTTGGCTCGGCGGGCACTACGAGAACGCTTTTTCCTGCAATCCGATTTGGCAGCCTCACTTTACTAACCTGCCAGAACATCCCATCACGCGTGGCGTGAAGCCTTTCCAGATTGAGGATGAATGGTACTTCAACATGCGTTTCCGCCCAGCCTTCAAGGACGGTATCGTTCCTGCCCAGGATGGGGCGGCTAGCTTTGTGCCTATCCTTGTCGCCACGCCCTCCGATGCGGTGCGCGATGGCCCTTACGTGTATCCCAAAGGACCCTATGCGCACATTCAGGCGGAAAAAGGAGCGCCAGAAGCCACGATGTGGAGCATCGAGCGCGCGGATGGTGGACGCGGCTTCGGCTTTACCGGTGGGCATTTCCACAAAAACTGGGGGCATGCCCATTTCCGCAAAACGATCCTAAATGCGCTGCTCTGGGTGGCTAAGGTCGAGGTGCCCGTCGGTGGCGTCGAATCCCAACTTACGGAAGAAGAATTGTCTGCCAATCTGGATCCCAAGCCCGCACCGAAGCCCAAAAAGACCGCAATGATGACACCTGGCGTGTTTCAGCGTCGTGTTGCGCAAGGGGCGGAGTGATCCTTGCTTCACTGTGCTTTCGTTGCGCCGAATTTCCCAACTCCACATCTGCTGTACGATGCCTCGACAGATGCTGACTTTGCTGATGCTCTGCGTTGGCTTAGCAGACTTGAGTGCTCAATCGAAGGCATGGTTTGCTATCCATGTCGTGGATGCGTCCACGCGCCGAGGGGTGCCGTTGGTTACGTTGACCACGGTAAATCAAATCTCGCATACCACGGATAGTACGGGCTGGATTGCCTTTCATGAGCCGGGGCTCATGGATCGGGAGGTTTTCTTCCACGTCAGCTCTCCAGGTTACGCCGTAGGCCGAGATGGCTTCGGCCATACTGGTATCAAGCTGACACCCAAGCTCGGTGAGAAGGTTGAGGTGCCCGTGATGCGTCTGAACATCGCGGAGCGGCTGTATCGCATCACCGGCCAGGGCATTTATCGAGACTCCATGCTGCTTGATCAGTCTGTGCCCCTACCGCGGGAGAACTTCAATCAGGTCTTGGGTCAGGATAGCGTGCAGTCCCTTATGTGGAAAAATCGAGTATTCTGGCTGTGGGGAGACACGGAGCGTGCGGATTACCCTTTGGGTTACTTTCATTCCACCAGCGCCTGGTCGGACCTCGACGAAAAAGGCGGATTGAAAGCCGAGGAGGGCATCCACCTGGAATACCTGATGAATGATCAAGGCCGGCTGCGTGATATGATGCCCAGCCAGGAGCCTGGAGCGGTCTGGATCTTCGGCCTCCTGGTGGTCGCCGATACCGAAGGAAAAGAGCACCTCGTGGGCCATTACGGTCGCTATAAGGATCTGACTACACGTCTCGAGCATGGCTTATGCCAGTTCGATGAAGCTCAGGGCATCTTTGTGCCAAGGGTGGTGCTGGATGATAAGCTCGAATGGCAGCACCCGCAGGGCAATGCTTTTCGCCACAGGGAGGGTGGCACGGACTGGTTTTACTTTTGCAGCTCTTTTGCTGCCACGCGTGTGCCCGCCACCTATGCGGATGTCATGAACCCTGATAGTTACGAGGCGCTGGCTTGGTCAGTGGAGAAACAAGATTACTGTTGGCAAAAAGCTCTGTCACCTGTGCTGCAAACCACCGAGGCAGCGCTGCTCGCGGCGAGGCAGATGCCTGCGGAGCGAGCGCTACTGCAGGTGCAAGATGCTCTGACGGGCAAAGCGGTGCGCATCCACCGCTCCAGCGTCGCCTGGAATTTGCACCGTCGCGCTTGGGTGATGATCGGCACGCAAGAGTCTGGCATAGAATCGCACTTGGGTGAGGTCTGGTATGCCGAGGCACCTAGGCCTTCTGGACCATGGAGAAAGGCAGTGAAGGTCGCTAGCCATCCGCGCTACTCATTCTACAATCCGCGCCAGCATCCCTACCTCCAGCAGCAAGACGGCCGCATGCTTTACTTTGAGGGCACCTACACGCAGACCTTCAGTGGACAGCCGTTGAAGACGCCTCGCTATGACTACAACCAGCTCATGTATCGCCTGGATGTGGACGATAGGCGTTTGGTTCCAGCTCACCTAAGGTTGCCTACCGC
>JBIKYV010000163.1:0-8517 GCA_044355075.1 Prosthecobacter sp. | reverse complement strand
TCCAACTTACCGTGTTGTGATTCGTGGAGATCGTGACACTCCGGCAGTGGAAATTCAGAAGGTCATGGCGTTGATCGCTCAGTCTGGAATCGACGACATTTCCTTCTCAGCCCTCAACCAAGATTAATTATTATGGCCTCTCATGGTCCACATGCAAAGAAGCGCTCCATTGAGGGCGATCAGCTCAATATGGGTTTCCAGATCGCCCCCATGATTGATGTTGTTTTTGTGATCATGCTTTTCTTCATGGTTATGGCTGGCGCAGTCAAGGTTGAGCGCGAACTAAAGACACAGCTTCCAGGTATCGGAACACCCTCACTTAGCAACGACGATACACCACCAGACGAAATCATCGTTACGGTTGAGGAAACAGGGATAGTGACTTTGAATGAAGAGGAATTCGATTCCCCTGAGAATAAGACACTTCCCAATTTCACGGGAACATTGATGAAGCTGAAGCAAGAGGCTGATAGCCGTAATGCTAAAGTAATGGTCACGATCCAGGCTGAGGAGCAAGCACGTTATGAGCGTGTGATTGATGTTTTGAATGCAATGGCAAAAGCCAGAATTGGAAACGTAACTTTTACCGTAGGTGGTGAAGAATTCTGATCTAACAGCACTCGCTTTTTTCAGTCATGCGATTGTAGCAATATATTTTTGTGTCGATGGTTGATTTTGATCGTTTTGATTTCAGTGATTACTAGCTGACATTTTGACTGCTTCTATTCGTTCAACAGAGACATTGACTGTGGATTTAAATGCAAAGGATGCACAGCTAGCCAGCCAGCAGCTTCAAGCTTTGATTGAAGCTCTTTCCCTTATAGTTCTGGGCAAAAGTGAAACTATCAAGCGAGCAGTTTGCTGCTTGTTGTCGCGAGGTCATCTTTTGTTTGAAGATCAACCTGGGGTCGGAAAAACTCTACTTTCTCAAGCCTTAGCCCATTCATTAGGTCTTCAGTTCCGTCGAGTTCAATTTACGAGTGATCTCCTGCCCGCAGATATCCTGGGTGCGTCGATCTATGATCGTGAGTCTGGTAGCTTTGCTTTTCACCCTGGTCCTGTATTTTCGCAGGTGTTATTGGCAGATGAGATCAATCGAGCGACCCCTAAAACTCAGTCTGCTCTATTAGAAGCCATGGAAGAGGGAAAAGTCACCTGTGACGGTTTGCCACACGCTTTGCCTATCCCATTTTTTGTCATTGCGACACAGAATCCATCCAATCAAATTGGTACTTTCTTGTTACCAGAATCACAGATGGATCGCTTTCTTATGAGGCTTGCTTTGGGAGTTCCGGATCGGAATGCCGAGAGGAAGATGCTCCAAGGAGAGGATAGACGAGAGATGCTAGGTTCGATGAAGCCTGTCATGAAGTGGAGTGAATTGGCTAGGTTGCAACAAATGGCACGTCTAACGCACGTATCAGATGCTTTGCTCGACTATATTCAGAACCTATTGGCTGCGAGTCGTTCTGCAGGTCAGGGGCTTTCGCCTCGGGGTGGGCTTGCCTTACTCGCTGCTGCCAAGTCTTGGGCTTTGATGGCAGGACGAATGATGGTCTTACCCGAAGATGTGCAAGCGATAGCTGTTCATGTCATGGGGCATCGAATGATGGGCGGGTCATCTCACGCAGAACTACTTTTGGAGGAAGTTCGCATTCCTTGAGGGATCGCGAAGCTGCTGGCATAGTGCCGCTTTCTAGTCATGATGCAGTGATGTTGCGTTTCACTCTATTTAATTTTCCCGTCATCATTCATTGGTTCTTTTGGGTTAATGTTGCCCTGCTTGGTGGTGCTATTAATGCGTCATCACCTCGGCAAATTCAGATGCTGGCAGGATGGGTGCTGGCTGCTTTTCTTTCGGTGCTTATTCATGAGCTGGGACATGCCTTTGCAATGCGGCGTTTTGGCGATCGCCGTGTGGATATCTTGCTCTACGCTTTTGGCGGTCTAGCTCGTGGCGGGCGTTGGTTGTCTAGGCGAGAAGACATGATAGTGAGCGCCGCTGGTCCTGCTCTGCAGTTGGCAGCAGGAGTGGTTATGGAGCTTCTTTTTGGGGGCGTCCGTTTGGGTTCTCTTTTTCTTGCTTCATTTGCCCAATCTTTCATTCATATCAGCTTTTGGTGGGCATTGCTAAACCTGTTACCTATTATACCTCTGGATGGAGGACATATTTTTCGTGCATTTTTGGGGCAATCACGTCTACGACTTTCCCTAACCATTAGTCTTGTTTGCGCTATAGCGATGACCTTGTATAGCTTTCAGGGGGGAGGGCTGTTTGTTGCTGTTTTCTTTGGTATGATGGCCTTCAACAATTGGCGTGAGTTACAGGGGCAACCTCAGGTGCCTTGGATGGAAGGTCGCTAATTACCAAAAACTTCTTATTCATTAAGCGAGATTTTCGGCGATCTTCGTTGAGCAGGGCTAGCTGAATAGTGATGTGATCGGTTTGCCTTTGTCGCTCACTGTGAAAGGTCGCTTCGATGGGGAATACAAGACTTGGTCGAGTGGAAGACCTAGTGCGTAGGCGATCGTTGCGTTGAAGTCTGGTATGGAAACAGGATTTTGGGTGACTTTGTCGCCGCGTTCATCGGTAGCCCCATACACCTGTCCTCCACGGATGCCTCCTCCTGCCATGAGGCAGCTAAATCCTGGAGCATGATGATCACGTCCATCGTTCGCATTGATGTCTGGCGTGCGTCCAAACTCAGTCGCTAACACCACAAGCGTTTCTTGAAGCATTCCGCGTGCATGCAGGTCTTGCAGTAGTGTGCTCAGAGCGCTGTCGAGCTCATCGCAGAGTTCAGGCACCCTGGTGAAGTTCGCATTGTGAGTGTCCCAATTGCCAAATGTAACTTCGACGAAGCGCACTCCATGCTCTACTAGTCGTCTGGCTAGCAGGCAACCTTGGCCAAAACGATCACGGCCATACTTGTCGCGAAGTTTGCTATCTTCGGCATCGAGATCGAAGGCTTTGAGCTCTTCACTTTTCATCATTTTCACGGCATCATCATACATGTCGCTATAAGCACGGACATTTTTAACATTGTAGGTTGTGGCAAATTGAGAATCGAGCCGCTTGGACACCTGCAGCCGATCCAGCATGCGTTCTTCGGTAAACCAAGAACTTGGGGTGACGTTGGAGATGCCATTTTCTGGGGCATTGATCATCAAAGGAGAAAACTTTGCTTCAAAAAAGCCTGCACCAGGATGTCGGCTATCATTGCCGATCATCACACTGCCAGGAAGTGTAGGATTGCCTCGCCCTTGAAATTTTTCTAACCACGCACCCATGGAGGGATGTTTGATGCTGCTGCGTTGTGTGTAGCTTGTACGCTGATAGTATTGCCCCTGTTCATGAGCTCCTTGGGTGGACATCATGCTGCGAACGACGGCAATTTTATCGGCCTGTCTTGCCATTAGAGGAAGGTTTTCACTCAGACGGATGCCATCAACATTGGTGTTGATGGTTTGGGTGAGGCCCATGATTTCCTTATTGTCGGGTTTCGGATCCCAGGTGTCGAGGTGGCTCATTCCTCCTGTCATGTAGAGGTAGATCACATTCCGAGCCGTCGGCACCTGCTTCAGGGGGCTGGTGTTCTCGCCTGGGGCAGAGATAGCCTGATTGACTCCCAATTGGCTCACAGCGGAGACTCCTAGAAGCGACTGTGCTGCCTGAGTCATAAAGACACGACGAGAGAGATCGGAATGCAAAGACATGGACTTGGGGGATAAAGGTTCGCCCGCACAAACGATGCGTGAGCGACTAGCTTGCAGTTTTTTTAAAAAGACATCGCTCTTCAGCCTCCATGACTTGAAGGCTGCGGGAGTAGATGTTGATGAGGCGCTGGGTAAGGTCAGGCTGGATACTGCCAAGGTGCGCGATATTCACGGCGCAGCAGTTTAGAGGCTTCAGGATCATCAAGGATTTGCTCCGTTTCAGGATCCCAGCGCAGGCTGCGGCCGAGGCGCCATGAAATCATGCCCAGTAAAGGGAGGCAGCTCGAGCGATGAGCACTTTCGATATCAGCCACGGGTTTACGATGATGATCGATCGCGTCGATGAAATCCGCCCAAAGCGCACCGATGTTATGGCTATCGCCTTCGGGTTCTTGAAGCTGACTATCGCCGTGCTCTAGCGGTGCTTTGCTGTCTGCGGGATAGAACGTCCATCCATCTTTCCAACCAATGTGCAGCGTGCCTTTATCACCGTAAAAGTAGGCACCCACTTGGTGTTTCTCGGGGCCGTTGCCTGAGAACTTTCGATGCTCCCAGACGGCGGTAAATCCTTCAAACTCGAAGGTAGCAACTTGGTGATCAGGCGCATCAGTGGTCTGTTCCTTGTCATTCAGAATAGGGGGGCCGGAGATGGGGCGTCCTCCCGTGCAAAAAACAGTTTTTGGCCCTTTCTGCCCACTCCACCAAAGTACCTGATCCAGCCAATGCACACCCCAGTCACCCATGGTGCCGTTAGCGTAATCGAGAAAATGTCGCCATCCGCCGGGGTGCATTTTGCTATTGAAAGGACGTAAGGGTGCTGGTCCGCACCAGAGATCCCAGTCGATACTATCAGGAACCTTACTATTGGGCTTGGGTTGCTCGGCTCCTCCTTTGCTGTGGGCAAAGAGACGTATCATGCCAACTTTTCCAACCTTGCCGGATTTGAGGAAATTCATGGCTTCGACGTGATGCGGCCCGATACGGCGATGCAGTCCTACCTGCACGGTTACGCCTGCTTTTCGAGCTGCATTGACCATGGCCCGACTTTCAGCAATCGTATGCCCAGTGGGTTTTTCGACATAAACGTGAGCGCCAGCTTGGCAGGCAGCGATAGTCTGGAGGGCGTGCCAGTGGTCAGGAGTGCCGATGATGACAATCTCGGGCTTGGCCTTCGCCAAAAGATCTCGGTAGTCTTTGTAGCCCTGCGGCATGGTTCCTGTTTCACTTTCAATGTCGGCTACACCGTTCTCTAAGACAGTGCTGTCCACATCGCACAGCGCGATCACTTGGCATCGCTTTGTAGCGAGGGCTTCGCGAAGGATATTCATGCCCCACCAGCCGCTGCCGATGAGAGCGGTTCGGTAAACTTTACCCTCGGAGGCAAAGAGTGGGAAAGCGGTCGCAGAGATGCTTGTGGCTGTGGCTTGGGTGAAAAAGGTGCGGCGCGTGGTATCTGGCATGACATACTTTTCAACGAATCATCCCAGCCACGTCAATCAGATTACAAGCGATGGAAAGCGGGGCAGGGCATCTCTTTCTTGCAATCTGTGTCACGTTGAACTCTCATGAAATCCAGAACAATCATCTTAATTGAACCATGGGAGCACAATGGAAACAGAAATGGCGTGAGCTTGCCGCTGACCAAAAGGGCAAGCTTGTCGGTAAACTAACACGTGAAATTCAGGTGGCTGCCAAGTTGGGTGGGCCAGACCCAGACCTCAACGCACGTCTCTACGCCGCGATTGCAGCAGCGCGGAAGCAAAGTGTGACGCGTGATGCTATCGAGCGAGCCATTGCAAAGGGAAGTGGTATCGGAGGAGAGCCGGTCATTTTTCAGACAGTCGTCTTTGAGGGCTTTGCCCCTCACCGGGTGCCTGTGATGGTCGAGTGCCTGACGGATAACAACAACCGCACATCTTCTGAGATCAAGGTTCTCTTCAAGGCTGGTAGTATGGGCACACCTGGCTCGGTTGGCTGGATGTTCGAGCATGGTGGCCTGATTGAGGCTCAACATCGGGACAAAGGGCTCGACATCGAAGTTGCCGCTTTAGAGGCTGAGGCAGACAATGTCGAGCCATTGGAGTTAGATGATGAAGATGCAGCGACCAACGTGGGTGCCCGTTTTTATTGCCAAACGACCAGTCTGGATGCAGTCACCAAGGCGCTCAAGGCTGCAGGATGGAACGTTACGACCTCTGAGTTGCACTATCATCCAAAGGATTACCCCGAATTGAGCGAGCCGCAGCGTGCGGAAGTGACGCAGTTTCTACAAAGCCTAGACGGTCACGCTGATGTGCATCGTGTGTATGCGGCCATGAAATAACGAGAAATGCTTTGGACTTACTCGATGTCATCGCCTTTTGCCTCAGCCTGCCCGGTGCGGATGAGTCCCAACCTTTCGGGCCTGAGGTGGTGGTTTACAAAGTCGGTGGTAAAATCTTCACGATTGCCTCACCGGATGACTTTCCCCCTCGCATCAACCTCAAATGCGCTCCTGAGCGTGCGATCGAGCTTCGGGATGAACACAAGGCAATCATTCCCGGGTGGCACATGAACAAGAGGCACTGGAATACAGTGATTTTGGACGGCTCTTTACCCAAGCCTTTAGTGCTCGGGCTGGTACGGCATTCTTACGATTTGGTAGTGGCGTCTCTGCCCGCACAGCTTAGACCCTAGCGCGTGCACATGACCATGACGGCCTTCTGAGCGTGTAGTCTGTTTTCAGCCTGATCAAAAATGACACCTGCGTGCTGTTCCAGCACCTCTTCAGTGATTTCTTTACCTCGATAAGCGGGCAGGCAGTGCATAACGATGGCATCAGACTTAGCGTGTCGCATCAGGGATTTCCCAATTTGCCAAGGACGTAGGATCTCAATCCGTTCAGCGCCTTCAGCTTCTTTGCCCATGCTGACCCAGACATCGGTGTAAATAGCGTCAATGCCTTCGACGGCCGTCTTTGGATCATCCGTGATGGTGACGGTATTTCCCGGCACGCGGGCCATGAATTCAGCAGCAGGCTGAAATGGCTTGGGTGCGCCAATCACGAGCTCAAAGCCCAAGCGTGCGGATGCCCAGATCCATGAACGCGCGACATTGCAGTCCCCATCACCAAGAAAGGCCACCTTACGGCCCTTCCAGGAACCGAAGCGCTCATTTAGAGTTTGTAGATCTGCTAGAATTTGGCAGGGATGTTCGTCATCCGTCAGCGCATTGATGGTCGGGATACCGCTGTATTGAGCGAACTCGACGACATCTTTTTGGGCGAATGTGCGTATAACTGCCCCGTGAATCATTCGCCCCATGACGCGAGCGGTGTCTTTGATAGGTTCGCCGCGGCCTAGCTGGATATCAGCACCCGAAAGAAACATAACTTGGCCTCCAAGCTCACGCACGCCGACCTCAAAACTGACCCTTGTGCGGGTCGATGACTTTGTGAAGATGAGTGCCCAGTGCTGTCCCGAGAGTACGAGTGGAGAGGCCTTGCGATCCTTTTTCAAGGCTGCTGCCATGTGTAGTATGTTCTCAATCTCCTCGGCGGAGAGTTCTTCGATGGATAGAAGGTGCTTCATGAAACAGAAGAGGGGAAGCGTTTAAACTGTCCCTATCGGGCTAAATGTGCAAGAAACACTCGTTTGCTTCAGGGCTTTTAGTTCAAAACTCCGTAGTTCGCTTGTTTCTGGATCGGTGCTTGAGTAGTTCTCAGTCAAAGCGACGTCGATCGGGTTTCAGATCGCTCTCAATTTCCAGGCGATCTTCGCGATTGCGGGCTTTGATCCTATGTTCGCGTTTATGGATACGTTCTACTGTCATCTGACGCTTCTTTTGTCTGCGCTTTAGTTCGGCTATCTCATCTTCGAGCCGAAGATAACCATCAAACCTTGCCATATCTAGCCTGCCTTCCACGAGTGCTGCGCGCAAAGCACAGCCTGTGTCTTTGCCATGCTTGCAGTCAAAAAAACGGCACTGAGAGGCCAGTTCTTCAATGTCAGCAAAAGCTTCGCGTAATGTGGTTTCATCTGTCCACATCTGCACCTCTTTGATACCTGGATTATCCACCAAAATGCCGCCGCGAGGTAGCAAGACTAGCTCACGTGCAGTCGTGGTGTGGCGGCCTTTGCCCGTGGTTTCATTCACATCGCCAACCCACTGCCATTCGTCACCGATTAGCTCATTCACCATCGCAGATTTTCCGACACCGCTGGAGCCGATGAGCGCCACGGTGGTCCCTTTTTTCAGGTAACTCTTCACCTCCTTGAGTCCTCGACCTTCGAGCACACTGGTGATATGAACAGTGCATTCAGGGTTCAGTTCACGAATGTCTGCAGCTGCCTGGGCGCATTCGATTTTGGTAAAAAGATCAGCTTTGTTTAAAACGACGACGGGCCTTGCTCCGCTGCGCTGAATGAGCGTAAAATAACGCTCCAATCGCCTAAGGCTGTAGTCTGAACCCGCATCCGTGATAACGATCACGACATCAACGTTCGCGACAAGCACCTGCTCCTCACTGCTCGCTCCCGGCGCCTTGCGCGAAAAGCAGGTTTGACGAGGCAGTCTTGCTCGGATCACTGCATCTTCACCCAGGACATCAAGGGCAACCCAATCGCCAACGGCTGGTAATTCCGCATCTGTAGCGGCATCGTGGTAAACACGTCCGCTCAAGATGCAGTCACGTTCATCGAAATCAGTCTCATCGAAAACAAGACAACCATAGCTAATTTTGTTGTCCCGTAGTAGCCGTGCAGGCTTCCAGCCTTCGCTAGCATAGGGAGCGAAGCTTTGAGCAAAGTGCGCGTTCCAGCC
>JBIKYV010000040.1:0-27001 GCA_044355075.1 Prosthecobacter sp. | reverse complement strand
AATGTTGTTTTTTTCTGCTAGATATTGAGTTGACCTAACCTAAAAAAGGTTAGGATAACAACGCTCTCTTTGAGAAGAATGGAATGGGGAAAAGTCGATTAAAGCATGATAATGCAGCTAGCCCTATCAGCTTGGAAGCCAGCAAGAGCGCTGGATGATCTATCAAAGGATGAATTGGAAAAGGCTGAAGCACGAGCCTTGACTGGATGTCCGACTGCATCAGAAAGAGAAACCTTGAACAATCAAGGCGGAAGCAGCTCGGCTTTGCCTGACAAAATCGGCGTGGCAGTCATGAGCTCAATCGAGTCTTCGGGCAGTCTCGGGAGGGTGAAGTAGCCGATGCCCTGCAGGAGTCCGGAACGCTGAATAACTAGGCCACGGAAGGTGGCCGTGCGAATGATGGCGGGCTTCGCAGTATCCCAAGGATGGGGGTCACGAAAGCTGAAGCTGCCACTGAAACGTCCATCGCTACCAGTGAGGGAAAGGCGAACACTTTGCGGATTTAGGGCGAGGGGCGTAGGCATGCGCGCCGTGCTGGTGAGCGTGACTTGGAAGCCCTGCTCCAGCGGTTGGGTAAGACTCCCGCCCTGGAAGAGCAGTCGGGCATTCAGCTCCTGTGGAAAGATGCCAGGCGGCGAGAGGTTGAGTAGCATTTGATCACGTGCAGGCCGGACGTAGAGGGCACCTTGAGCCTGTAGGGTGTGAAGGGGGATACCCATGCCGTAGCTGCGGGGTGGATTGCGCAAGGCAGGCTGCTTGAACCAAGTAAGAGTGCCGTCGACCAGACCTGTGCCGAGAGTTAGGGTGCTCTCCCCCCAGAGGCTACCGGTATTCGTGTAAAGCATCTGATGCATCAGCAACTGTCCGGAAGGGCCGAGTAAAGTGCTGCCGGTGATGAGCGTGTCATCAGCCAAGCGCCCTGACCAGGAAAGGCTACCGGTGGTGGAAAGGGTGATCACAGCCCAGCTGGCACCTTGGGGATAAGAAATATCGCGCTCCTGAGGGCTTCCGAGTGGGAGCATGAAGGCTGTATTGAAGTTGCTGGTGGTCGTGACGGGTTTTAGGGAGCTACTCCATGGCGAGCGAAAGCCACTCAGGGTAGTGCCGGTGCCTGGAGGGCCATGACCACAGCTACCAGATAATAGCCCACTGAGAGGGTCGAGGGTGAAGGAGCCGACCAGCGGGGCCAGATTCGTGCCTCGGCTTAGGTTAAAGGGCGTAGCAAAGGCAGATTTCGAGGGTTTGGCATCCAGCTGGCCACTCCAGGCAAAAGCGCGAGCTCCCTGAGTCAGTCTTGCTGAAAAGGCACCGGTGGGAGTCACGGTCAGGATCAGGTTACCCCCCAGCTCGGCGTTAGTCTCAGTCTGGCGTGCAACCAACGCACGCCAACTGCCGACGAGTTCCCTGGGGAAATCCTCAACGCTCCACACGAGCTCGATCTCCGCGCTAACACCTGCCTCATTCACAGAGCTAACATAAAGGGTATGTGTGCCGACGGAGGTAGGGCGGCCAGTGAGCTCACCCGTGGTCGAATTGAAACGCACACCCACAGGTAGTTTGCCGCGAAGTTTATAGCTGGTGGGGCTTTGACTAGCGGTGAAGGTAGCCTTGACACTACTGCCTCGCACGGCATTGCCAAAGGAAGGCCGATCCATGACCGGTTTCAGCAGGACATTCAGCGTCAGAGCTGAGGTTTCATAGGGAGCCACGACCCCTGCCATGTGTACGCGGCAGATATAGTTACCGGCGTGGACTGCGCTGACGTTGATGATTTTCAAGAGCGCTGAGGTCGCACCACTAAGGTTTTCATCGTTCGAAAGCGGCTGGCCATCGCGCAACCACTGATAAACGAGACCAGGCCCAGCAGCAGGTGCCGTGATTTCGAAGTTTTTCCCCTCGATAGCCAGAGCCCTAACCGGCAGATCACCAACGACACCAACGGCGATGGGGGCTGAGGCATCCGTACCGCCTGCATTCATGACACTGAGCCGGTAGGTGCCAGCTTGGCTGACCTGAATCTGAGGGATCTCCAAACGTGGATTATTGACAGGCAGAGCATTGCCATCGCGCGACCATAGGTAGGCCAATCGACCATCACCGCTGCCTTCGCCCTGAAGCGTTAGTGGGTCTCCCGCACGCAAAAGCAAGGGGCCTTGCGTGTGGCTAGTGAGCGTCGGTGCATTGGCCGCTGTGCCATAGAGGGTCAAAGTAGAAGCCTGATAGCTACCGACATCCCTCCCGGCGAGGTCACGAATGTTCAGTGTCCAAATACCCGAACTGGATTCACCCCAGTGGCGCACGCTGGTGAAGAGCCAGTCATTGTAGCCGAGTTGGCTGGTGTCGCTCGCCGTTCGGACAGCGAGGTTACTAATGACGCCAGAGGGAGAGATGAGACGTACGGAAAGATCACCGCGGAAGGAGTGATTGGCCCGCAGGGAGAGTGTGACATGCTCCACACGCAGCGTGGCGAGTGAACTCATATCAAAGGGGATGCTGATGCCTGCATTCGTGCCAGATGAGGAGAAGTCCGGAATGGCCACCACACCTGAATGGGAGAGGGAATGCTGCTGCATGGGTCCAAGGCTTTGCCAAGTCTGAGCGAGGGCCACCGCAGCGGCGGCATCCACGCGCCCGCCACCGTAGTCTTCGTGGTGTTGGATAAGAGGCAAACTAGGGTCACCCCCATGGCGAGAAACCCACGCGACATCGGCAGGATTGACCCTGATGGAGGTGCGTAGAAAAATCTCCTTCACATCACGCCAGTTGAGTTGAGGGTTCGCATTCAGCATCAGCGCGGTGACGCCTGAAATGATAGGTGTGGCGGCTGAGGTGCCTCCAAAGGTAGCCGAATAATTGCGATCTGAAGGCTGCCCACCGGATGGACCCACGCGATTGTAACCTTGGTTACCTCGCAGATCAGTGGTGTAGATCGAACGTGTGCCGCCATTGCTGGGCGCGGAGACGACGAGATGGGGCCCGCCTTCGCTGTAGCTGGAGAGCCCGCCTTGATTGGTCACGGCACCTACCGCTAGGCCAAACATGTTGTTCGTGTAGCCGTCCTTTTGTCCCTGCTGCTCACTGCCACGATCATTTCCTGCCGCCCAAATCATCAGGGTGCCTAACCCACCACGCCCTTCATTCGCTGCAGTTTCCATGGCTGCACGCGTCAGCGGCCCTACACTAGCGAGCATGTTAGCCGGGAAACCGGAGCTCCAACTGTTGTTCTTGATGTCTATGAACTGGCTTTTGTAGGCCATGGCCTCGGCCTCGTCTTGGTCAGTGGCGCCATCAGGATCTGAGGACAGCTCGGATATAAGCCGCAAGCCAATGAGCGTCGCTTGCGGTGCGACACCCGAGACGCCGATGCCATTGCCACTGCTCGCAGCGGCAACACCCGCCACCGAGGTGCCATGGGAATCTTCGAGATTCAGATCGGCATTGGGTAGGGCCGATGGTACCGTATCGTGCGGAAAATCATTCCAGTCGTAGCCATTCAGCTGATCCAAGTTTGGAAGTAGATCCGGGTGCTGGAGATCGAGACCATCATCGACGATGCCAATCCGCACATTACCCCCACGATAAGTATCCCAGACCTGAGTCACATTGATGTCGAATCCGACACGCCCACTTCCCTGACCTGTGTTTTTCAAATGCCACTGCTGGGGAAAAAATGGATCATTGGGAATGAATTCCTTCTGACGCTGCCGCCCCATCAGGGCCGACACGGCACGGATGCCAGGCTTTCCTGCGGTCTGATCCAGCGCAGCCAGAGTGGCTAGCGCTGTCTTTGTCATCGGCTCGACAATCAAGCAGTCGGGCGCATAGTCGGGTCTTTCCAAGATCCGAAGTTTCAGCGAGCGCAGCGTCTCCTCCGCTGCCGTGGCATCGGCGATTTCAACGACGATGCGATTTTTCAAAACATGCCGCATTGCGGGCTTCCCCTCGTGCCCCGCGGGGTAAAAGACCCATTCGGCCATGGGCTCGCCCAACTTTTCCGCCTGTTGAATCAGCGCCTGTCCTGAACCTACAGGGGAAAAAGACGCCATGCGCTCAACCAGCGGGCGCCCTGGCAGATGCAACTGTGAGAGCGAGAGTACATAGGGCTGTGGTCGGCCCTCGGCAGGAATCCAAAGTGGAGTCCCCGCCTGAAAAGCCTGCACCAGCGGGGTAGAGCGCTGCTTGAGGGCAGCGATCTCAACCGAGTTCACGCCAGCTTTGCCGACATGTTTTTGAGTCAGCTTGGGTGCTGAAGGCAGAAGATGAGCTGCCTTTTGCCACGTCCATACTCCAGCGATCACAGCCAAACCAACGGCTAGTGAACGTGCAAAAGTGGAGAACTGAGTAGACATGCAAGGGCTGAAACTGAGACAGACGCCTATAGTTTCAGTTCAACCCGATTTTCACCGTTTCACCGAAAAAAGCCGGAAGGCCTGCGGGTGCACAGAAAAGATCGGGATCGAAGCTGAAAACGGCCACTACAAACGAGGTCTACGAAGACGAAGCGACAGAGCATTATAGCCGAAGCTACAACCAGCATGGCAAGCCTAAACTTTGGCGGAGAATCCAAAGAACTCACAGGCGAATTTCCATGGCCTGAGCAGCTCGATGTGCCTTGGCCCGAGCTGTCTCAATATCTTCCGCACGAGCGAGCGTGACAGCCATGCGCCGCTGACCGCTAACTTCGGGTTTACCAAACAAGCGTAACTGAGTGTCAGACTCCGCCAATACACGATCCAGAGCACCAAATTGGACTTGGCGAGATTCCCCCTCGACAAGCACGGCACAGCTAGCGCTAGGGCCATGGAGATGGATGTTGGGAATGGGCAACCCTAGGATGGCACGCACATGCAGAGCGAACTCACTCAAGTCCTGAGAAATCAGCGTGACGAGGCCAGTGTCATGCGGACGTGGAGAAACCTCGCTGAAGATGACATCGTCTCCTTTGATGAAAAGCTCTACACCAAATAAGCCACGCCCCCCGAGCGCCTCGGTGATCGCACCGGCCATGTGCTGCGCGGCCGCCAGAGCTTTTTCCGACATGGGATGCGGCTGCCAGGACTCGCGGTAGTCGCCTTTGATCTGTGTGTGACCAACTGGGGCGCAGAAGCTGGTGCCACCGACATGGCGGACCGTAAGCATGGTGATCTCATAATCGAACTCAACGAATCCCTCGACAATCACTTTGCCCTTACCTGCACGACCACCTTCCTGGGCATAGAGCCAAGCTTGGATAATGTCAGCCTCGCTCCTTACTACGCTTTGTCCTTTGCCGCTGGAGGACATGATGGGCTTCACCACGCAGGGCATGCCAATCTGAGCGATGGCCGAGCGAAACTCAAACTCAGTGCTAGCAAAAAGGTAGGGTGAGGTCTTCAGCCCCAACTCCTCAGCAGCGAGACGCCGGATGCCCTCGCGATTCATCGTCAGCCTCGCTGCACGGGCCGTAGGAACGACCGTGCGGCCTTCATTTTCTAGCTCAACCAGCGTTTCCGTGGCGATGGCCTCGATCTCAGGCACGATGTAGTCGGGATTTTCCAACTCGATGAGACGGCGTAGAGCCTCGCCATCCAGCATGGTGATGACATGGCTGCGATGCGCCACCTGCATGGCCGGAGCATTTGTGTAGCGATCCACAGCGATAACCTCACAGCCGAGACGCTGGAGTTCGATGACCACTTCTTTGCCCAACTCGCCGGAGCCGAGGAGCATGACTTTAGTGGCGGTGGAGGAAAGCGGGGTGCCGATGAGTGCCATGGTGTCGCAACTAGCCAGAACCGAGGCCAAGGTCAAACAAGTCTCGTCATAGGCTCATGGGCTTCGCAAACACAGTCGGCTTGCATTTTGGGTAACGCCCTAGCACGATGTGGGGGTCATGCCCCCTCCCGCTCAGCGCGTCTTTGGTGCACTCTATCTCATTGTCATGCTGGTCGGCTGCTCTAGCAGCGATCAACGCTGGGTCTATCGCTATGAGCCTGACAAAACCGCGGTGATCATTGATGGCAAAGCTGTACCTCCAGCGGGGCTACCACGAAAAGTCATGGCGGCCCTAACAGCTGGCAATCAAATCGTAGGGCTGCCTTACAAGCATGGGGGCGGGCACCGCCGTTTTCATGACACTGGCTACGATTGCTCTGGCACCGTCTCCTATGCGCTGCATGGGGCAGGCTTGATCCGCAGTGCTGGCACTTCCGAAAGCCTGCGCCATTATGGAAAGAGGGGCGAAGGCAACCACATCACCATTTATGCCAAAAAAGGCCACACCTTCATAGTCATCGCCGGACTTCGACTCGATACGGGCTACAATGGCGAAAATGAAGGTCCCAAGTGGTCCACCCGCTCTCGTCCGCTCCGGGGCTATGTCGCACGCCATCCTCCAGGGCTTTGAGGCTAGCGAAGAACCGCTCAGAGGCCGAGCATTTCCGCCACAGCATCGCGTTTGAGCCGAACCTCACGCCATTCGTGATCGAAAGCACTCCCACCGACGATGCCACAGCCACTTGGTAATTGCGCCTCTCGCCCGCACCAGCTCACACCTCGGATAGCTACGATCATATGGCAGGTGGCGCTCTGACCGGGCTCGACAAAACCAAAGGGAGCACCGAAAAAACCCGGCACGGCTAACTGTGTGCGATACTCGCGCAAGCGCGCCAGCCAACTTTCCTCCTTCGGCAAGCAGCCCACTGCAGGGGTCGGGTGCAGGCGCTGGATGAGTTCATCCACGGCGAGTGGCTCTTTGGTCTCGACGCGCAGCCGAGTTTGGAAATGGAGTAAGCTGCCCGCCTGGCATAAATCACGCGGCTCGCGCTGAACCTCACTCAGGAAGGAAAGGCGATCCTGAAGGTAGCGGACGACAATTTCGTGCTCCTCGATCTCCTTCACATCATGCACAAAGGCATCATGAGAGCCAGGCTTTGCGGTGCCAGCAAGCGCCATGGTCTCCACCGCATTTCCCTGATGGCGAAAGAGTAGCTCAGGCGTCGCGCCCAAAAAGCCAGCTTGCTCTTGCACCCAGGCATAGCCCCAGGTGTTCGGTGGAGCCGACATCACGCGCTCGATCAAGCGCACCGGGTGTCCCTCCACGATGTTGCCACTTTCCGTCAGGACTGGCACCATCTTTTCCAATCGGCGAGCCAGCACCTCCCGCCGGATGCGGCGGAAGGCCATCTTGAACCACTCTGTGGCCGGTTTGGACCACTGCACCTTAGGCAGCTGCGCCCCATTCCATCCTGCCTTTTGCGCCAGCGTTTCCTGACATACCTCCATCAAGACGGAAGGACGCTTCCATGGCGCCGGATCGGACAGGTCAAAATCGTTCACATAGAATACACCACCACCAGCAGGTAAGGTCGGCAGAGCCTCAAAAGGCCCCTTGCCAATCCATGCCCTGCCGTCTGGTAGCCTGAAAAATGCGATATCCGTCATGTCGTGATAGTCATAGTGAAACGCCCGCCAGAGGGTGCAAGGATGAGGCTTCCTCATTTCCTGGTTTGCATTTCTCGGGCAAACGCAGCACCAATCGGCGATTATGCGTCTCGTACACTTCGCTTACCTCCTCACCACCGTGCTTCTGGCCGTCACCTCCTACTTGGCCTGGGAGGGGCAGCAAGCCGCCCGTGGCGCAAAGGAAGAGCTCGATTTCCTGAAGAAAAAGCAGGCCGCGAAGGAAGCCGCCACCCCGATGACCAGCGCTTTTTCACCTACCCCGACAATGGCCCCGGCGGCCTCCATCACGCCACCGGTGCCAGGCGTGCTAGCCGCCCCAGCGAAGGCCACGACTACCCCTGCCCTGGCTGAATCTACGGCCAGTGAGCTACCCGGAGGTGGACTGACGATCCCAAAGTCGGTAGCTGAGGCTGAAGCCAAGGGCATCAATACGAACACACTAACGCCCGTGCAAAAACAGGTCAAAGCCGCGCCCACTATCGCCAAAATCAAAACCATTGTGAAAGATCAAGGATTTGTCGTCCTGGACGCGGGGGCCAAGCAAGGACTCAAACAAGGGCAGGAGCTGCAAGTGCGGCGTGACAATGGCGTGCTAGGCAAGCTCAAAGTCACCAGCACCATTGAGGAAAATGAGGCCGTTGCTGATCTCGACCTCGCCTCCATTCCCCCCGGTATCTCCATTGAGCCTGGAGATGAAATCATCCAGCCTGTCGCACGTTAATGGCGCGCATTCGGCTCGATCAAGCTTTGGTTCAGAAAGGGCAGGCTCCCTCTCGTGAGCAGGCACGTCGACTGATCATGGCGGGTGAAGTCATGGTGGGGGATTCGGTGATCACCAAACCTGGCTGGCTGATCCGCGAGGACGCCAACTTGACCGTAAAACAACCGCCCAAATTCGTCAGCCGAGGTGGACTGAAACTGGAAGGCGCGCTCGATCACTTCCACATCAATGTCAAAGGCTCGGTCGCCATGGATGTCGGAGCTTCCACGGGCGGATTCACCGACTGCTTGCTGCAAAGGGGAGCGACACGTGTTCATGCCTTTGATGTTGGCACCAATCAAATGGTCTGGAAACTCCGCTGTGACCCACGGGTCATTTGCCGAGAAAACTTCAACGTCCGCCACATGCAGGCAGGTGATCTACCTGAAACCGTGGACCTGATCGTGGCAGATGTATCATTCATTTCACTAACCCTAGTGCTTCCCGGTGCGCTCACAGCTCTGAAACCTGGGGGTCAGGGGCTGGTGCTGATCAAACCACAATTTGAACTGACCCGTGACGATATCGGCCCCGGCGGCATTGTGAGAGATCCAGCCCTGCACGAGCGTGCCTGTCAGCGCATCCAGCAATTCATTGAAAACCAGCCTGATTTGCGCTGGCATGGCCTGATAGAATCCAGCATTCAAGGCACTGATGGAAATCGCGAATTCCTCGCCTGGTTCAGTCGGCTAGCCTGAGGCTAAGCTCTAACGTGCCGTCACCGAAAAATCAGGTAGGCCAAAAGCGTTCTCGATGACATGAAGGCGTGGCACCTCGCCAGGAATGAGCAAGACCTCGACGATGTCGAAGCGGATCTTCAAGCGCGGGCCACCCAGACGCCGCAACCAATCTTGGGCACCGCGCTGGATGAGTTGCTGTTTCTCACGATTCACCGCATCTGCCGGGCGTCCAAAAGCACTGCTAGTCCTCGTTTTAACCTCTATGAAGGTCAGCACAGGACCATGGCGGGCGACAATATCAACCTCTCCCCGATGCAAGCTGCGATAATTGCGATACAACACCCGGCGGCCATGAAGCGTCAGGTGCCTCACTGCGAGTAGTTCCCCCAAAAGACCCACCTCCGCCCGAGACAGCCGCCGCCCCATGAGCTGTAAGGATTGTCGATGAAACAGAGGAACCCGCCTCAGCAAGGAACGCCGAAGCCAAGGTAGGCGCGAAGCCCAGCGCCAGACTTTATGAAGAAGACTCCATACGGAGGGCTGGGAAAGAGAAGCTGTCATGAGCTCAAAGGTTCAAACGCAAAACGGCCACCTCACCACCAAAGCAGGCCGCCACATCCGATCCAGGATCTTGCCCCCGATCGGCGTAGCGCGCGTCATAGCGGTAGATACCCTTTTCTGGGGCGTGAAAACTCACCGGCAAAGGCGAACGCGCCGGAAAACAGTCACGCAGAATAGGTAGATCTGAAACCGAAGGAGGCAGATGAGGAAAATTCACACACCAGAACTGGCCATCTGCCAGAGCACGGATGCTGAGCTGGTCAAACACCGCACGTGTCCACCGGGCGGTGCGCTGCCAGTCCACTTCCAAACCACGAATCAAATAGTGGGAAAAAGCAGCGGCGGGAAGCTGATGATAGGCGGCCTCGCGCGCTGCCGCGCAGGTGCCAGAGACATGAATGTCTTGCCCCAAATTGCCACCGGCATTGACTCCCGAAAGCACCCAGTCTGGCTGAAGCTGAAGGCCGAAAAGAGCGATCCGCACGCAATCGGCTGGTGTGCCCTCAACCGCCCACCTACCCTGCCCTTTTTCCAGCACCTGTAGCGGCGTATGTGTGGTCAGTCGGTGACCACACATGGAATGCTCTCTCGCCGGAGCGACCACACTGACCTTGGCTCCAGGAATCATTCGTACCGCCATCTCGAGCGCGGCCAAGCCTGGAGCCTCGATCCCATCGTCATTGGTGAGCAAAAAATGCATCTTCAAGTTATTGGCGGAAATAGCCCCTCTGCTTCTCGCTGATCGACAGGCCAGCTTTTTCCATGACCTTCAGCATGTCTTCCCAACACTCCCTTTTGGCCCGAAGACCACCACCCGCCATCTTTTCCTCACGCAGCAGGTAGCTCGGGTGATAGGTGACCATGGTGGGCACGCCGTGGACATCATAGAATCGACCACGCAAGCGCATGACACCTTCGCCAATGCCCAAGCCTTTGCAAGCAACGCCGCCTAGTGCGACAATCACCTGGGGAGCCACGATGGCGATTTCCGTGAGTACAAAGGAAAGGCAGGCGGCCATTTCGTTATCAGTCGGCGCTCGGTTGGAAGTGCCTTGATTGCCCTCAATCGCCGGGCGAAATTTGCAGATATTGCTGATGTAAACCTGACTTCGATCGAGGCCCATGGCCTTCAAAATGCCATTCAGCTTCTGACCGGCTGGACCGACAAAGGGTTCGCGCTGGCGTTCTTCTTCGAACCCAGGCGCTTCACCGATGAGCATGATCGAGGCGTCAGGATTTCCGACCGCAAATACCATCGTCTCACGCAAGGTGCCCAAAGTTTTGGCTTGCGTCGATTTCTCAGCCATCGCCGCGAGCGCAGAGAGCTTCTCGACTTTGTTCTGCCCAGGCACGGCCAAGATCCCGGCGGCCTTTTGAGGTAGTCGGGAAGGCACGGCGACGGGCATCTCAAACAGCGCATGGGCCGGCCGCGGCGCGGGGTCGATATTGAGAGTCTCCACGGCCGTGCGGCGCGCCTCAGGAGCTAGCGTCGGCGCAGCTTTGCCTGAGCTGCGCAAGCGATCCAATACCCCAGGGCGCAGGGGCGCATGAGTCTGGCCTGAGGCCTGACGCTGCTCCAGGTATTGCTTTAACATTCCAGCGGCGGAGAGAGACATGCTCGCATCTTTGCCAAGGCTGCTCGAAGGCTCAAGAGCATAAAAAAACTCCATCGCAGCCAGAGCTACGATGGAGTTCGGTAAAAAACGAAAGCCGCTGAGTTCTTATTCAGCTCCCGATGCGGGCTTAGCTCCCTCTTTGAAGCAATACAAGTGCGTGTGTGTTGTGATGTAAAGGCAACCATTGGCAGCCACGACGCTGCTCAGCAGTGGGCTTGGGAACTCGATGGTCTTGATCTCCTTCAGCTCCTTGCCTTCGGCCAGGATGAAGAGTTCGCCTTCTTCGTTACCGATCCACACTTTGCCATCTGCCACCAGCGGGCTGGCCCAGATGTGGCCCTTGGTATCAAATTTCCAATATTCCTTACCGGTCTTTGCATCCAAGCAGAAGACGCGACCCGTGTAATCGGCGGTGTAAACGAGACCGTCCTTCACCGCTGGTGTAGAGATGGAACGCTCGATGCCTTTGTAGGTCCAAACAGCCTTACCAGAGATATCACCGTTCATCTTGGGATCGATACAGCTGAGCATGCCCACGCCTTCTCCATGCTCAGGATCTTGACCGATGTTCACGTAAACCAAGCCATCCTTTTCGACAACGGTGCCGATGATTTCACTAGGGCCATCATACTCGACGTACTTGATGGGCTCGCCAGCGCTGTTTTTCCGGTATTCGGGGGGATTGGCATCGTAGCGCCAGAACTCCTTCAGGATATCAAAGTCGTCCTTCTTCTCGGTCTCGGATGCCATGGAGTAAACCCAGCCATCTCCAGCACCGAAGATGATCTGCTTTTTGCCTTCGATCAGGGCCAGTGTCGGGCTGGACCAGGAGCAGTGCAACACGCGCTCAGAAGCGATGTGATCCATTTCGCCAAGAAGGGTGCCGTTTTCCGCATCTAGCATGATGAAGCTAGGTGCTTGAGGAGCTGGAATGTTCGTGTGTGTCCAATCCACACCATTGCAGGTAGGGACAAACACTTTGCCATCGACCACAAGAGGATAACCTGCCGTCGCATTGTGCTGAAAAACGCCCAACTCTTTGTACATGTCATAAACCCAAAGGATATCGGCGTCGGTCTTGCTCGGATCGACGGGCTGCGGCTTGCCATCTTTGTCCAGAGCAGCCATGAACTGCGCCTCTTCCTGCATGCCTTGGTTACCATTTGATAAGCCATTCACATCCATGCAGATGATCTGGCAACGATTGCCGGGCACGTAGGCTTTGTCACCAATGATGGTAGGGCTAGCGCAGATGCCGAGGTATTCCCAATCATTCACCTTACCCGAACCCATTTTGGGCGAAACAAGCTGCCATTTGAACTCGCCTGTGTATTCATCAAAAACCATGACGATGCCACGGTCACCGATATGTTTATCACTGCGGGGCGATTCGTTATTGGTGCCGACATAGACCTGACCACTGGCAACGATCGGGGTGCCATAGGTCTGTGATCCCAGTTTAGCGACCCAGAGACAATTTTTGGTTGTGCCTAGGTCGATGTCTTCCGCGCCAGGGCCCTTATTGGCTTCTTCCGCATTCGGGCGAAGACGCCCAGCAATCTTGGGTGCTGCTTTGGGGCCATATTTTTTGCCTGGGTCAATATCGATAGGTAGTCCCTTTTCAGAAGAGACCATGTTGCGTCCAGGGCCACCGCCCCATTCAGCAAGGTCGGCAGCGTGGATGGCGGAGGCGCTGAGGAGCGCTAGCAGTGCAGAGGTTTGCGGCTTCATGATCAGGAAAAAGAAAGGTTATTGATTCGCAGTGATGCTCAAATTGTCCAAAAACACACGTTTTTGATTCATAGGGGTAAATCCGAAAATGCCAGGGCTGCCCTGTGGATGCGCTCTCGGCACTTTGGCCTCTACGGTCCAGGCTTCCGGCTCCGCTCCACTCTTGGGCCAGACTTTTCCCTTCACCACTCCGCTGCCGTCGGCGGCGACATCAACCCGGGTCTTCAGAGTATACCAAGTATTGGCACTGACCTTGAAGGTCGCGGCCTGCGCCAGACGCTCAAGATTGGAGCTAATCTCTAGCTTGTTGGCATTGCCACGCAGACAGATGAGGTAACGCTGATTGATAAGGCCAATATCGGCTTTCGAGCGTGCATTCCCATCGGTCATCACATCCGCCTGCATCGTATAATTGCTCAGATTGGAAGGGGCAACGAAGACCGTACCACGCTGAAACAAAAGACGATCAAAACTCTTGCCGAACACCTTGTTGCCATCCTTCTCCATGACCTGAAACTTGAATCGAGCGCCAATCCAAGAAAGCGGCGGATAGGCGAACTTGTAGGCAGGGTTGGCCTGATCGGCTGCAAACTCTTCGGTCAACTCGTAGCTTTGGAAGTCCTCGGTAATCGGCAGACCTTTGAGAGCGCGTCCACGAACGGTGCCGAAGGTGCCATCAGGAGCCGTAGCCTTGAAGGCTCCGGCACTCACTTTGGCGTCTGCAGCGACGACAAGCTCACCAGTTTCATTGAACTTGGCATCCATGGTAGCCTTTACCTTTGCAGTAGGCGGAATGAAGGACTCCCACTTCACGCCTTCGACCTTGTCGCTGACCACAAAGCCATTTGCATCCACACTACGGATGCGAAAAGATTGCTTGTTGCCACGCATGATAACGACTTCAGCCGGAATGATCTGAAGCCCCGCAGCTTTTCCGGCAGCTGGAATTTCGATGACTGGCGAAGCATCGACATCAATGCCCTTATTCGGGATGGGGAAAGCGTAAAACTTATCCGTGGTGCTCACGTAGAGCATCCCATCGCAAACCACCGGTGCCCCCAGACACTGCGCTTGAACGCCAGCATCCAAAGCGATCTCTTGCACGATCTCTGCATCGGTGGAGCCAGGCTTCACGACAACAAGTTTACCCTCCATCATAGGGCAATAGATCAGTCCATCGACGTAAAGGGGAGAGGAGTGAAGGTTCGCATTACTAAGCTTTATTTTCCAGAGATCCTTGCCTGTGTTTGCGTCTATTGCGTAAAGCTCGCCACCATCAGTGAGTTGATAAATTGTGTCACCCACTAAGACAGGTGAGCTGCTTGTCGCTCCGATTGGATTACGCCAAACCTCAGCGCTTGCTTCCAGGGTTGTGGATTCTAGGCCTGGAGGTGGCGGCGGTGTCAGTTTTTCCGGCAGCTTCACCGCCACAAGACGGCCTTTTTCAGAGCTATCTACGTTCTCGTCGTTATGGATGGCGATGACCTTGCCCTTGTGCAGCACGACACTCGGATTTACGCCATTTTTGCAAATCGGAAACTTCCAATAAGGCTTTCCGCTACGGGCATTCACGCAAACGATGTGACCGCAGCCGGTGGTGTAATACATCACGCGCTTGCCATCACGAGTTTCGACGAAAGGCGTCGAAAAAGAAGAATCCACAGGCGGGCTCACGCCAGGAAGGCTCCACCAGACAAGTTCGCCTGTCTTTTTGTCAAAACCATAAACACGATCAGCAGCCGGACCGTCTGCGCCCCAATTGGAGAAGATGAAGTGCACAATGACTAAATCACCTTCAATAACAGGGCTACCGACACGACTGTTCGGAAAGGTCATGCGGCCCAAATTCTCCATCAGCGGCAATTCGAAAACCTTGGTGCCGTCGAGTTCATAGCACACAAACAAACCCGCGTTGCTCACAAGATAGATACGCTTGGTTTCAGGATCGACCGTCGGTGCTCCGATTGAATAGCGGTTGTAGATAGAATCACTCAGGTAGTCCTGGATCTCGACTTCCCAAAGTTTTTTACCCGTCTTCGCATCGAGCACGGTGAGCAGTTCGATCAAATCGGTAGTCTGCCCTTTGTAACCCCAAAGGATGACTTTGCCATCAACCACCACTGGTGCACCACGGCTGCGAGCAGCATAGGTCCAGGCAGGAGTGTCTGGTAGTTTTCCGGCCTCCTTGTAATGCTCCAAGCTAACCCCGGTTTGGAGCGGACCTCGCCAGTTGGTCCAGTCGTTGGCAGACGCAAAAGTACCAGAGGACAAAAGAGCCAGAGCCGTCAAGACAGCGCGACGCGAGACATTAGAGGATTCCATGTGGGGATTTAAGGTGGCTGAGTCCTCACCGTCGATGCGGACGAATCGACTTCAACGTCTTTGTCGGCATGACAGATATCACGCTGAGAAATGTTTCGGTGGGGGCACGGGGAAACGATCGCCCTTCCATGCATCTTTCTACGTTCCTGGTAGTCTACCAGAGTTGATCAGTAGGCCCCAAATTATAAATAGCTCATTTGAACACAAGTGTTCAATACCTCTGTCAAGAGCCTTTCTTCTAAAATTATGAGACTTTATCGGTTTTTAAACCTATTAAAAGTGAGAAAACCTTTTTATTTTTGCAAAAATAACCCTACCGGTTGACGAACCTCACAAAACTTTTTACCATCGCGTGTCTCAACTGGACCGGTTTTCCGGTTTTGACCACTGAGTTGCAGCTCTAGCTAAAACTTTCGTGCCATCGATCCTCACTGTTGTTGGTTGCTGGATCGCTACAGACCCTCTGACATTACTGTCAGAGGGTCTTTTGTTGGCACATAACACTCATGAAGATCGCAAAGCAGTCCTCTTTCTCGATGTGTAGCCATCACGATGATAAGACATTTTCACGTAAGCTGCATGGTCTCCATCACGTTCCAGCGTCCTCATGTTGCAACGTCTTGTCCTTTCGTTCCTCGCCGCTTCTAGCCTTGCCCATGCAGAAGTAGCCCAACGTCCGAACATCCTCTTCATCTTCTGCGACGATTTAGCCAGCCAAGTCATCAGTGCTTATGGAGAAAAACGTCAGTTATTGCAAACCCCAGGCATGGATCGCTTGGCGAAAGAAGGCATTCGCTTTGATCGCTGCCTCGTCACAAACTCAATTTGTGGCCCTATGCGCGCCGTCATTCAGACAGGCAAGTATTCTCACCTGAACGGCTTCTACAATAACAGCAACAGCACCTTCGACAGCAGCCAGCAAACGTTCCCTAAGCTTTTGCACAAGGCAGGCTACACGAATGCCATCATCGGCAAATGGCACCTCATGACAGACCCTGTCGGCTACGATTATTGGCACATATTGCCAGGCCAAGGTGCCTACTACAACCCGCCCATGATCGATAATGGCAAACCCGTGAAGCACAGCGGCTATGTCACGGATATCATTACCGACCTGTCGCTGGAATGGCTGAAAAAACAGGACAAAACCAAGCCCTTTATGCTTATGATGCAGCACAAGGCACCACACCGCGAGTGGGAACCTCCCATCCGTCACCTAGGGCATGATAATGACCGGATTTATCCTGAGCCTGAAACGCTTTTCGATAGCTACGAAGGGCGTAGCAAAGCCGTGAGCGACCATGACATGGGACTGGATCGCACCTTTACTGAGCGCGATGCCAAACTCGTCCCGCCAAGCAATCTCACACCTGACCAACTGAAATACTGGAACGACTACTATGAGCCCAGAAACAGCAAATTTCGTCAGGCCAATCCGACCGGCCAAAATCTCGTCCGCTGGCGCTATCAGCGCTACATGCACGACTACACCGCGTGCGTAAAAGCCGTGGACGAGAGTGTGCAACGCACATTAGACTATCTTGATGAATCAGGGCTCGCAGAAAATACCGTGGTCATCCTCAGCAGCGACCAGGGCTTCTACCTGGGAGAGCATGGCTGGTTCGACAAGCGCTGGATCTTCGAAGAATCCCTGAGCACGCCTTTTCTTGTCCGCTGGCCTAGCGTGACCAAAGCAGGTAGCATTAACAAACAAATGATATCCCTGCTCGACCTAGCACAAACTTTTCTCGAGATCGCCGGTCAACCGCAGCCCACAGACATGCAAGGCAGCAGCCTTGTACCACTCTTCAGAGGTGAATCCCCCAAAGATTGGAGAAAATCATTCTACTACCACTACTTTGAGTATCCTCAGCCACACAAAGTCCGCCCCCATTACGGCGTCATCACCGATCGTTACAAACTCATCCATTATTATAAACCAGATGTGGATGACTGGGAGCTGCTCGACCGCGAACAAGACCCGCTAGAAACTCACAGCTACTACCGCGATCCAGCCTATGCCGAGACCGTCATCGAACTAAAAGCTGAGCTCAAGCGTTTGCAAAACGAGCACAAAGACGTCATTCCGCCACCTCGCTTCGCCCACGGGAACAGACCCTTTGAAGGTGAACCAACCCTGCCCAACTCCACAAAGACGACAAAAGGCAAACTACGGAAAAAGGCAAAGTAGCGTTCCTCCGCAGCAACGATCAAAACATCAATCTGACCTATGTGAAGACAGCAAAACAGTGAAGCATCGTCCCACAAACCTACAGGCATCTTCGATACCAAGCCCACTGGTTCAAACGCTGGCATGATGACCAAGACAAAACCATTCCTTCACTGCGCCGTGTTTACACTCGCTTCAATAGGGTCTTTAAGATCCATGGCATCTTCCCGGCCGGCACGCCGGTCCTTTTCGTCACCTAAGTTACTCCGTTTCCATTGAACCCCGTACTGGACTGGTTGCACCAGCACACACTCTTCACCGAGGATGTGCACACTTTTCTACTCGCCACGATTGCCGCACTTTGCATTGGCTTGTCCAAAGCTGGCCTGTCAGGCACTTCCACACTAAATGTAGTCCTCATGGCTCAAGCCTTTGGTGCCAAGCCTTCCGTAGGCTTAGTGCTACCCTTGCTGATCGCAGCCGACATCATGGGCTATTTCCTCAACCGCAAAGGCGGCTCGTGGCGGCGCATCCTACCTATGGTGCCACCAGCCATTACTGGAGTGATCTTAGGATGGCTGCTGCTGAGTCATATTGACAATAGCTCCGCAAGAGTCGTCATCGGCTGGGTCATCATAGGCTTGCTTGCTTTTCATCTCGCGCTTCAGGCCCGTCGTCAGGATTTCGTCGCGCTCACTGAGCATCACGCCTTTGCCTGGGCTATGGGCCTATGTGCTGGCATGGTAACCATGCTGGCCAATGCGGCAGGACCAGTCATGACTGTCTACCTTCTCTCCCAGCACTTAGAGAAAAAGGATCACTTGGGGGTCTTCAGTCGCTTCTTCTTATTCATCAATCTTTTCAAAATCCCATTCTCAGCTGACCTTGGTATCATTCATGGCCAATCCTTGGCCACCAACTTGGTCATGCTACCCTTTGTGGTGATCGGCGTGCTTTTGGGATGGCAGATCCTCAAGCGTATCCCTCAAAAGCCATTTGAATGGACTCTCTTCATCCTAACTCTTTTGGCGGCAGCATGGCTAATCATAGGATAGGCCTGATAGCTTTCAGCCTCCAGATCAAGGTCCCAAATAAAAGCCAAAAGGCATTCTACATTTTGGACTTCGGCTGCTTACCACGCACACTCATGCGAAAAGGCACTCCAGGAGCAGGCCATTCTTTGCGAATCACACTTTCCAGGAAGCGTAGATATCCTTCCGTCATCTTGGTGGCTCGGTTCGCAAAAAGCACAAAATGCGGCACAGGCACCTGCGCATCTTCTCCCGTATCCGCGACCTGAGTCGCATATAACAATTTAAACGCGAAACGGCTGCGCCCCAAAGGCCCAGGCGTGTTCTCAATAGCCTCGTGCAACAAGCGGTTCAGTGCCCCCGTGCCGATGCGGCTCTGGGCTCCTTTACGCACGCTTTCGATCTGCACGAAAAGCTTGCCAAGGTTGTCTTTCTCCTTGGCAGAGATCGCCACCAGAGGTGCATAATGAAGAAAGAAAAACTCACGCGACATGATCTCCTTCAACTCATCTAGACGATCTTTCTGCTTCGCCGACGGATGATACAGATCGAACTTATTCATCACCAGAATGCAGGGCTTGCGCTCTTCCAAAATCAGCTGTGCGATTTTACGATCCTGCATCTTTGCACCATCAGCACAGTCCACGACAAGCAGGCAGATATCAGCACGCTTCACTGCCTGAAAGCTACGTTGGATGGAAAAGATCTCAACATCCGTATCCACCTTTGATTGCCGACGAATACCTGCTGTATCAATCAATTGATAAGCTTTACCATTGTATGTGCAGTGAATATCGAGGCTATCCCGCGTCGTTCCTGCCACTTCGCTAACGATCGCACGATCCTGGCCAAGGATGGCATTGACGAGAGAGGACTTGCCTGCATTTGGACGCCCCACGATGGCCAGTTTCAAAGGGCGCGTGCGACGGCGCTGCAGCGCTGCTTCTTCAGCCTCTGCATCTTCTTCATCAAGACCAAGCTTGTCTGAGATCATCTCCACCAAAGCATCAATACCATGGCCATGAACAGCGCTGACCTCAGCGAGATCTTCAAAGCCAAGTCGAGCGAATTCCGCAGAACCAAGTCGGCGCTTTTCAGAATCTGCCTTATTACACACCAGAAGCACTGGCTTGCGCGTGCGCCGCAGCATGGAAGCCAGAGTTTGATCGATAGGCGTGATACCATCATAAACATCGACGACAAAAAGCAGAAGATCTGCGACCTCGAGCGCAATCACGGCCTCTGTCTGCACCTGTTCGGTCAAGACATCCTCCGTGTTCGCCCCGATGCCTCCTGTGTCCATGATTTGAAACGTACGTGGCCCACGCCGGCACTCAGCCGTGATGCGATCACGGGTGACTCCTGCCATGTCATGAACGATGGAGATATTTAAACCGGCGAGACGGTTAAAAAGGGCGGATTTGCCGACATTGGGGCGTCCGACGATAGCGACGGTTTTCATAAGAACTGGCAGAGAACGAGAACTCTGCACTTCGGATGCTGTGCGAGAATGTCAACACCCCCCTTGATGAGATAGCTCAGTTGAAAAAACTCTGGAAAAGAATGCTTTTTCCCTTGCACAAGGCTGGTCATGCGGCACTCTCTCTGCCCGCTCAATCGGAGCTTGACCCCTTCGTCTAGCGGTTAGGACACATCCCTTTCACGGATGCGACACGGGTTCGATTCCCGTAGGGGTCGCCAATTTTTTGGTAGAACAAGCTCAACAAAGCCTCGGAAACAAGAGGTTTAGACGAATCATCAAAGTTTTTGATGATCCATGCTTTCTCAAAGCACTTGGTCATGAAGAGCTTATCAGCATTCCATCACAGACAAGTCTGTAACCCAAGATGGATGGCGAATATAGCAACGACTCCCGAACAAAGCCAAAACAGGCCTTTGTAACATCGCACAAAAAAGCGGTCCACTAAGTGTGGACCGCTCGGGCAAAGAAAACTGAACTAACAAATTACTTCTTCGGCGATTTTTCCAGAGGAGTTATAATCGGGCGATCTTTCATTTCAGGAGAGATCAGCCACTTACCATCCTGCTTGATGAAAGAGATCAAAAACAACTCTTCGATTTTGTCAGTAAGGGTATCTTGAGAAGTGCGAACCGTAGCGTGCACGTAATCTTTACCCTTTTCTTCGACAAGACCCAGCACATCAATCTTGAGCGTGTCTTGCTTACGCTTGGTGACTTCCGGTGCTGCATTGATGCGTTTATGCCAAGCTTCACGATCCATGATGTAGAATTCCTGAGGTGTTAGCTTTTCCAGTTCGCGGATTTCTTTAACACCAAAGCGCTCGAGCATCTGCTGCTCTTCCGTCATCGTTGGGGCAGTCTTGATGATCGCGATGGTTTCCTTCTGTTTGCGCTCGAGAGAAGAGGCTTGGAGCAAGACAGCAGCGGTCTTCCAGTCCTGGTTTACGACGCAGGTGAGGTATTTTTTTACCAATTCAGCACATGGGTGATCCATGGGCAGCTGAGAAGCCCGAGCGCCAGTGATCAAGGCGAGGCTTGAGGCGAGGAGCGCGAACCGGAAGAAGGAACGGACGGAATGCATAAGGCAGGTTTTGACCGCTTGAAGGTAGAAGCGTTGAGGTAATGTCTCTAGCGTGATGCGAATCGTGCGTCAAATGGAGAAAGGCAAGCACAAGAGTCAAGAGCGTGAGCCCATAATCCCAATGGCAATGGCGCGGGCCATCTCCTCCCGATGAGCAACCGTCGCGCAACGCGCAGCATCAATTTTATGACTAAGGTATCCGCCCTCAACCAAGACGGCAATGGCTCGCGTGGCACGTAGGACCTTGAGGTCTTGGTAAAAGACACCGCGATTCTTCCCTTTTAGATTGAGATCCATGCTGCGCAAAATTCGACCAGCTACGGTCTTCCCTGCGCTACTGCGATAGAAGACCTCCATGCCGCTGATGGCCTGATTCCGAGTCGCATTGAAATGAATGCTAACAAAGAGCGCATTTCGTTGGCGGTTCGAGATAATAGCCCTCTGTTCTAGACTAACAAAGACATCGGTCCGCCGTGTCATAACCACCCGCATTCCTCTAGCTTTAAGATGTTTTTCCAAGCGTAACGCCACATCAAGACAAAGCTTTTTTTCGACAAGACCGTGATGCACGCATCCACCATCCTTACCACCGTGACCAGCATCTATCACCACCGTGGAAAAATGAGCTGCCCAACTGCTGGCAGTTCCCCCTACAACCAGCATCAATGTGCTGGCTAAAATTTTAAAGCTCAGAGCCATTGGCTAAAATCATCTGGGAATGCGTAGGGTTTTCCCCTCTCGGATAAAGTCAGACTTCATGCCATTCGCAGCTTTGATTTTGGCCACCGTCGTGCCATGCTTGCGTGCGATCGCACCCAGCGTATCGCCTTTTT
Organism: Prosthecobacter sp.; assembly: GCA_044355075.1. Taxonomy (GTDB): domain Bacteria; phylum Verrucomicrobiota; class Verrucomicrobiia; order Verrucomicrobiales; family Verrucomicrobiaceae; genus Prosthecobacter. The sequence continues at coordinate 5,291 of JBIKYV010000040.1, read as the reverse complement.
TGATCGTGTAAACGCTGCCACCTCGACTCGAAGAAGAAGTCTTTCTCTTCGAGGATGAAACCTTGCGCACGGGCGAAGGATTACGCCGAGATACCGAACCGCCGTGCGAGCGACTCCAAGAGTCGATGTCGGCAGAGGTCGCTGCCTTTTCACCTTCTGAAGCCCACGCCATCATGTAGTCGCCATTCGGAGCAAAGGGGTAGTCTTTTCTCTCCATGCCATGTGCTGGCGTGCTGCTGCTGCCGTAGAGCTGAATTTCAGGCAACTGCCGTGGAACCCCTTTCATGCTCGAAGGTGAGACACAGGACGAGAGGACACAGCCGCTAAAAACCAAAAGGATAAGGACGCGTAAGCGAGCGAAGCACATGAAGGATGATTTTCTTCCACCATCCAACTTCTGCAAGCCGGATGTAACCAACCATGCCTCTAAATAACGATCGGAGACTCCTATAAAAGCGATAGCGTTAATCCAGGCGATTGCTTTGCAACCACGAAACCACAGGCAGACTCTCCTTTACTCTACCCAATGTTAGGCATCCTCTAGTCTTGCCATGAACCGAACTATGACGGCTTCAGACAGAACTAGTTGATGATGTATTTTTAACCACGCGACCTCCTAGGGAAAGGATGCGCGCTTTGCCTTTGGCATCTTCGGCTTCGGCGATTTGGTGGTTGGCCACGTACATCTGACTCAAAGCTGTCCAGGCAAGCAGATCGTTTGGCCGCAAAGTGGTAGCCATGAGAGCAGCACCGATAGCTTCCTTCAGATGACCGGTTTTCATCAGTGCCATGCCGAGGGCATGCCAGCCCTCGAAGAAAGTGGGATCAAGCTCGACGCAACGCTGGTAGAGCGGTACAGCAGCTTTGAGTTCACCAATGGCGATACAGCCTGAGGCTTCGTCAAAGAGAGCTTCGATCTCAGGCTGTGGCTCAGACATATGGGCAGTGAGCGAATCAGACGCTCATTTTCAGATGCACCTTGAGACTGGCTTCTTGCACTTTACGGGAGAACCAGGCGTTGAACAAGCGGTTGCGCTCTTGGCTGGCATTGCGATCCTCGGTGTTTTTGCGCAGAGTTTCGCGGTCATCGCGCTTGCGCAGTTCCTTGGCGACTACGTAAGCAAGCACTGCTCCTTTATCGGTATTCACGACTTTAGCGACCTCGCCTGCCGCCACTTTCTGCGCCTCAGCAGCGATCTCACGTGCGTCAGGGAGATCCATGGGCGGCTCGTTGACGGTGATTTCAGTGACCGGGCTGAGGATCAACTTTTTGTCTTTAGCGAGGTCGTCGATTTTTTTACCTGCTTTCATGCCATCTTGGAAAGCGGTGCGTGCATCGTTGACGGCTTTGGAGAGAGCCTCATCGGCTTTTTGAGCCGCGAGTGTCTCTTTCACCTTGTCTTTCACTTCAGTAAGTTCCTGCTGCTTTGGCTCTTCGATCTGAGTGACCGTAAAGATAAAATAACCTTTAGTGCCTTTGACGGGGTCGCTGATGGCGCGTGACTCTTTGGAGTGGGCAAAGATGGCTTCGATGACGTCAGTTTCGCCTTTAAGTGCTTCAGGGGGGCTGTCTTTCGCAAAAAGGAGTGCCTTTTCTTCCTTTTCCTTCAGGCTTTTCACGATGTCATCAAACTTAGCTGCTGGAGCGATGCTGGCTTCGTTGAATTTCTCCACGCGGCTGATCTGCACTTTTTGAAGCTTCTGGCGCTCTTCCAGGGGTTTCTTGTCAGCATCGGTGGGGTTAGCGAAGAGCACCCAACTAACTGCGCGTTTTTCCGCAGTTTTATAAGTTTCTTTGTTCTCATCGTAATACTTTTTGATCTCGTCATCTTTGACTGCCGCGTTCTTTTTGAAGTCTTCCTTCAGGAAACGTACCATCTGAACTTTCAGAGTCTGGTGGTCATTGGCGTAGGCTTTGTCGGTCTCCACCGTGGAAGAAACGTAGTTTTTGCCGATCAAATCCTGAATGCTGTTGTACCCGATGCTGAGCTTAGCGACTTCGAGCATATCTCCTCCGCCCATGCCGTAGGCACCGAGGTTTTGCTGAAAGTTATAGGCACGCTGCGGGCTGAACTTGCCGTTTTCCTGAAGGGCAGGCAGCTTTTCAAGCTCAGCCTTGGCCTCAGCATCGCTCGGGTGAATGCCGAGTTCTTGCATCTGACGCTTCAGGACGAGGAGGTTGAAGACGAAGTCGCGTCCACCAGCGTCAGGGCTACGTGAGGCAGACATGAGACCGAAGTAGAGATTGTACATCTGCAGCATCTGGATGACCTGCACAGAGCGCTCAAGGCGCTGCATCTCCCCGACAGTGTAAGTTTCTCCATAGAGGGTGAAGGCATCATCTGAGGCAGAGGCCATTTGAGGGCCACTGTCCTGACGCCACCCCCCCCACACAGAGAAGGATAGAATGATGACGACCGTAAGAACGATCATGAAAGCTCCACGATGGCGGCGGAAAAATTCGAGCATGGCTTGCGACTGGGCTGGGGTGGAAAATGGGGTCGGAACTAAGCCGCCCTGACTCCGGGGGCAAACGGAAAAACCGCTCAAAACCGTATCGGAGGCATCTAACTCAGAGGCCGCCCCGCTGTTCGACCCACTGCATAGCGTAGCGGGCGAGGGCTGCACCGTCACTAATTCCGAGCTTTTCTTTGATATGCGCACGGTGCGCCTCGACCGTCCGGGCGCTGATGCATAGCTTTGCGGCGATGTTTTTCGTCGCTACGCCCTGGCCGATCATCTCTAGCACCTCGAGTTCACGATCCGTCAATAAATCAATTCCGCCCGCTTGGCGCGCACGCTGACCGGTGACCTGCTCGAGCATCCGGCTTGCCATGGCATCGCTGACATAAATACCGCCCGAAAGCACTTTGCGGACGGCGGTAACAAGGTTGTCTGCGGCCACCTCCTTCATGATGTAGCCACGGGCTCCAGCGCGTAGGGCACGCTCGCCATACATATCTTCATCATGCATGGAGAGCACGAGACAGAGAGTGCCGGGATGCATGGCTTGGATGTCCTTCAGCAGTTCCAGTCCATTTTTATCAGGCAACGTGAGGTCGATGACCACAAGGTCAGGCCTGTGCTGGTCCACGGCTGTCAATCCATCCTTTGCATTACCAGCCTCCGCGCAGACATCGAGACCTGGCTCGCTACGGATCAGCTGCGCGAGGCCATGGCGCATGATGGGGTGGTCATCGATGAGCAGCAGACGCTTCACTTGCGGTTCCGGCGCTGAGTTTTGGTGGAGGGGCTTGGGATGGGCACTTGACATCTCACGAAGGTGCCGCCGTCGTCATCATGCTCCACGGACAGTACACCGCCCATCATTCGAGCGCGATGATTCATCGTCAAGAGTCCCATGCCCGTGCTTTTTCCAGAAACATTGTCAGGAATTCCGACGCCATTGTCGCGGATGCTCAGGACGATCTCTGCTTCTTGCTTAGCTAGCGCAATCTCAATGCGGTCAGCACGGCTGTGCTTAATGGCATTCGCCACCGCTTCTTGGGCGATACGATAGAGCTGCGTGGCTATTTTATTGTCAGAGACTTTCACCGGGCGCTCGCAGCGAAAAGGTGCGCTGATGCGAAACACGCGCTCGGTGCTCTGCGCAAGGTCAGCTAACGCTGCCATGAGCCCGGCTGAATCAAGCACCACAGGCATGAGTCCTCGTGACATCTCACGAGCACGCGTATTTGCCTGGGACACGAGGCGCATAATCTCGTCCAGGCCCTCAGCCTGCGGCAAGCCTGATTTCACCAGCTGCTGGTGCGCCACCTTCGCAAGGCAGCCGATGGCAGCCAACTGCTGGCAGAGATCGTCATGGATATCCTGACCGATGCGATGCTGCTCCTCCTCACTGATATGCAGGATTTTCTCCTCCAGCACTTTCCTTTCCGTCAGGTCACGAATGATGCCCGTGAACACACGACGTCCGTCGGGCAGGATAACTTCTCCGACAGACAAATCGAGAGGGAAGATGGTGCTGTCCTTCCTCTGCCCCACAGCCTCACGACCAATACCTATGATTTTCTTCACTCCGCTGCGTAGATAATTCTGCACGTAGCTATCATGGTTACCTCGGTAAGGCTGAGGCATCAGCATGCGGATGTTTTTCCCCACGACCTCGCTTTTTGTGTAGCCAAAAATACGCTCCGTGGCGGTGTTCGCGGTTTCGATGATGCAGTCCTCGCTCATCGTGATAATGGCATTTGCGGCCGTCTCGACGATGGCGCGGCTCTGCTCCTTAGAGGTCAGCAGTGCCTCGCGCGCAGCCAGCAATTCGGTCACATCATGACCCACACAAAGAATGCCAGTGACCTCACCGTTATTGTCTCGCATGTCGGAGTGCACCCACTCGATCTGGCGCAAAGCCCCTTTTTTCGTCAAAATAGGCTTAAGATGACTTTCGGTGCGGTCCTGATGAATATGCCCACGGCAGCGCTCAATGGCATCAGATTGATGCTCTACTGGCAGAAGGGTGGTCACCCATTCGCGTCCCTTCAACTCATCAAAAGTCCATCCGGTCAGCTGCTCCATGCCTTGGCTGAGCCACATGATACGTCCTGCGACATCCACTCCCATGACAAGCATGGCAGGATGATTCACCATGCTTTCAAAAAGGGACGGATCAGAGACGGGGCACATGCTTCGGTAGGATAACGCAGGTTTGGCGGCATGAGCGTCCATGTCAACAGCCCCAGAGCGAGCTCTGAAGCTCTGTGATGAATCATTTGCCTTGCGCTGGCGAACATCACTCAGCAAGCCGCAGCTTTGGCTGAAAAACATTATTCTTCGCCTACGGGTAATACCTCCGGTTTAACGACAAGGATGGAGCAAGGAGCATGAGAGACGATTTTTTCCGCAGTGGTGCCGATCAGCAACTCTCGCAGACCTGTTCGGCCACGGGTTCCCAGTACGACGAGGTCCACGTGCTTGGCTTTCACGTGTTCGATGATCGCCTCGCGGATATTGATGCGCTCGATCACATGATGTAAGCACCGCACTTGGGGATACTCTTTGATCACCTGCGCAACAAAGCTCTCCAGCTTTGATTCCCAATGCTCTACGGTATCCTCACCACCCCCTAAAGGCATAGGAACAACCAAGCCGCTGTAGTCGATCGACATCGCCAAGGCGGACTGATAAACATAAATCGCATCCAGCGTCGCACCCTCCATCTGAGCGACCTGGGCGGCCCGTTCGATAGCTACAACAGAGTTGTCAGAAAAATCCACGCAAGTGGCCAAGTGCTTGTAGGCACCCAATGCATCCTCGCGGACCAGCAGCAC
>JBIKYV010000162.1:0-8541 GCA_044355075.1 Prosthecobacter sp. | reverse complement strand
TCCAGCACCCGTCACGATTCCTGTGCCAGCACCGACTGAAACTCCTTCAATTAAACCAACAGATTCAGCTAAGAGCAAAGCAACACCCACCGCTCCAACTCCGAGCCAAGATAAGCCAGCTGAACCAGCTGCAACCAAAGCCCCCTGAGGTATTTCGCAAATAATCAGCACCCAGACTCCTTGGAGGTGGGTGCTTTTTTATGCTCATGTTCCAAGTTTTGGCTTCTTTTTGAAGGTGAAATCTCATTACCTCCATGCAACTCAACGAGAACTATAGGGTTTTACTCAATCAGGTCGATCGATTTCAACACACGAAGCTTATCAATGAAGACTTTGCGAGCTGAGAGGGATCTTCCGCTTCGACAATATTCATCGGCGAGAAACTGCTCTAATACACGTTTCTGCCAGCTATACCAACATGCCAACCTTTGCCTACACTGCACTCAATAGCTCAGGCCAGACCATTTCTGGCACTTTGGCTGCAGCTTCGCGCACGGAGGTATTTCGCACTCTAGAGTCCCAGGCGCTTGTTGCCGTGAAAGTAGCCGAAGCAAGCGCAGCAAGCAAAATCGCGAATCAAACAGGACTCAAAGCGCAAGAATACACACCCACAAAAATCAAGCGTGCCCAATTGATCCTTTTCACCGAAGAATTGGCAGACATGCTTGATGGTGGCCTTCAAATTGATCAGGCGCTCCGAGTCATCACCGAACGACAGGAAGATCCAGCTCTGCGCAGAGTTTCACAAATCTTGCGCGATCAATTACGTGAGGGCTCTACCGTCGCTAAAGCCCTCAAGAAAGCCTCACCAAGCTTTGATGATTTGTACTGCAATCTCGTCGCGGCGGGAGAAGTCAGTGGTTCTTTGGCTCCCATTTTGAGGCGCTTAGGCCAAAACCTACAAGTGATTGCCGAGCTACAGTCTAAGGTGACCCAGGCCATGATTTACCCGGCTTTTCTTGTCGGTGCCTGTGCACTACTCATGGTTGTCTTTATGACTGTGATGGTGCCTCAGATCACTGACCTGCTAGACAAAGGGGGGCAGCAATTGCCCATGGCCACCCAAATGCTAATCAGCTTCAATCAGTTCCTAGCGACGTGGTGGTGGGCACTTTTTTCCGTGATCGTCATTTTTTCTCTAAGTTTTAAAGCCTACACGGCAACCCCATCAGGGCTCATGTGGTGGCATGAGACCAAGCTGAAATTGCCTTTGTTTGGCCCCGTCTTGGCGACCCGATTCTATGCTCAATTCGCCCACAGCATGGGAAGTCTCGTGGGGCATGGCGTGCCGCTCTTGAACAGTATACGCTTGGTTTCAAAGATCTCTGCAAATGTTTATATTCAGCGTCTTTTGACCCAGGTTACAGGGCTTGTTGCAGAAGGCAGTTCGTTATCAAGCTCGCTCAAAAAAGTCGGGGACTTTCCACTGATGCTTGTGGACATGATTGCCGTCGGCGAACAGACCGGCATGCTTAGCAAATCCTTGGAAAAGTCAGCTCTACGCTACGACAAGGAACTGGATAAGCGAATCAAACGCATGACGGCCATGATCTCGCCAATCATTATCCTATTCATGGCCATCATTGTAGGAGTCGTCGCCTACTCTATCATATCGGCGGTCTTCTCCTCAGTGAATGGCATTCGTGGCAGAGTTTAACCTTCTTTATGACTTCACTAATCCTATTATCATTTCTCAATCAAACCATTACCTCAATATGACACATACCCAAATCCGCCCTAGCGTAAGAAGTGCTGCTTTCACGTTGATCGAAATCGTCATCGTGCTCACCATCATATCCATCCTCGCAGCGGGTTCCATTTACATGCTGAAAGGAAACGTGGATGTAGCCAAGGAAACGCGAGTGGAGAGCGACCTACAAAACCTGATGACTCAGCTCCAGCTTTACGAAGCAAGAAACATGCGTGCGCCTACCACAGAGCAAGGATTACGTGCTCTCGTGGAACGCCCAACCACTGAGCCTCTGCCTGAAAAGTGGACACAATTGCTGGAAGCCGTCCCGAAAGATCCTTGGGGCATGGAATACAAGTATCGCTACCCAGCGCAGAAGTCCAAAAAGCCATATGATATTTACTCATTCGGCAAAGATGGCACTGAAGGCACCGAAGACGATATCGGCAATTGGCCACAAATGACTTCAAAGTGATCCAGCTAGCCTCGATCAACCTTATCGCAAAGCATTAGCAAATAGATCTTTGCATTGAATCGAGAGGGCTAAAGATCAAGAAGAGGCACCAGCTGAGATTTCCATCCTATGCACAGCAGCTCGGCAACCATGCCGCCAAAGCCTCCTGCCAGATGAACACCAAGCGCAACAAAGATAAACGTCTTGATGTTCAGTTCACCCCCAAGTTTTCATTGGTGTCGAATCTTGGGTTCACACTGGTCGAAGTGGTTATCGCCTTAACCATTTTGATCGTTCTGGCGGCAGGCGCTGTGCCGATGTTCAAAGGCTGGAGAGATGAGCAACTGGCTCGCCAGCCACTAGTAGAACTCGTGCGTTTGGCTAAGGAAACACGAATTCGTGCCATGCGAGAAAAGCGCCCATATCAAGTGGCGTTCTATGCCGGTGGATTCATTGCATCCAGGTATTTTTCACCCTACCTACAGATGGCTGAACTTACTGAGTTTATGGAGCAAGCCGCTAATGGAAGCTTTCGCCTCAATCCTAACATAGATGATGACGAAGACATTGATGAAGGCGCTGGCAATCAAGCCAAAACAGAACTTCCCTTAGCTCCAATAGCTCCGCAAAAAGATGACAATTGGACTGAGCGTTACGCTCTACCAGAAGGAACAGTCTATAGACTCCAATTCTGGAATGAATTTCAAGAAACAGAGATGAGTGGAGACATTGTGAAACTTTGGGTCTTTCAACCCACAGGAATTTGCATTCCACTAAAACTTCATCTCGAACGTGAAAACGGTTTCTTTGATGTCGAATTCAATGCCCTAACTGCTGATATTACTCGAGAGGTCATCGGAAAGCGATAAGTCGATGCATCAAACCTTGGCATCTATACATCTGCCCTGAGTATGAATTTTGTTATCCACCCCTATCAAGTTAAAGCCAAGCCAAAGAGCTTGGATATTGCTTGGCAAGACCACAATGGAAAACATGCATTTAGAAACAGAGGTTATATTCTTTTTGAACTGATCATCGCCCTCAGCATTTTTTCAATTGGCGTTCTTGGTCTAGCTAGAACTCTAAATGCTTCCATGGAAGTGGCGCAGATTTTGAACAAAGAGGAGCGTCTTCGTATAGCCATTCGCTCAATGGTTGAGGAACTGCGGTGCAAACCGTTAAATGAAATGGCTACGACACTTAGCGATGTTCAGCTCGAAACAACGTTCACTAGCAGTGTTGATCCTGTCAGCCTCAAAATGACACGAGGCAATTTAATGAGCGATTTATACAATTTGCGTATTGTTGCCAGTTACAGAGTTGGAAGTGAACAAAGGGAGGAATCTGTCGACGTCTATGTTTACAAGCCAACACAACGCTAGAGCTAAAAGCTCGTGCAAGACATCTAGAGAAGGCTTTAGCCTGATCGAAATCGTTATTGCGATGACCATATTGGGCATGATTACAGGGACTCTTTTCGCACTGATTCAGGGTAGTGTTCGTGGCGCAACTGAGATCGAGCGCATACAGCGCGAGAACAGCAGCATTCATCGTTTTTTGGATATCTGTCGCAAGACTTTCACAACACTCCCTAGCACAGCCACGCTAACCCTCAGTCCTGTCGATGCCAATGCACCAAACAACTCTAATCAGGAACTCACCATCAGCGGTGCCCCACACAGTTTTGGTTTTGGTTTCAATCCTTTGTCTTATCAAGACACAATACTCGGCCTGAGACCTGATCCCAACGGCATCACAGATCAACATGGTGCGCTCATTCACCATCTCTGCCTTTCTAGAAATGATCTCATTCCCGAGACCAATGAAAATCGACTTGCTATGCGTCAACAAACGACGGGATCTTCAGCCCCTGATGAAGAAGGACGTTATTGGATGCCATTGCTACCTGATGTCGTGACACTAAAATGGCGCTTTTACAAGGAATCCGATCAGACATGGCTTGAGGAATGGAAAGATAGCACTTGGCCTGATTTGATAGAAATCCAGCTAGTCATGAAGGATCGAACCGTTCCGCTTCGAATGGTTTACAGCGTACCCACACTACAACTGACTGCGGCTCGTAACAATGCCCCTACTAGCGGCACGAGTACCAGCAATGAGTTAAACAACACTAATAATGAGAATCGAGGTGGAAATGGCGGGCGAAACACCCCATCCAACATACAACCTGCCAAGATACAACCTCCCAACACACAACCCTCGAGCAATCGCAATACCACAGCAACATCTAGCCAACGTGACGTGATGACTCTCACTAGATGATTTAATAAGAGGTCTAAGCTCCAAAAAAAATGACAATACCATGAATGGCTCTTTTTATTCACCTCGAGCCTTGAGCCCTAACAAAGGTTCTGCCCTCATGCTTATGATATGGGCTTTATTGCTCATGAGTATGGTTGTCATGGGAGTTGCACAATATCTGAACTTCAGCGCCCAGGAATCCGTAATTGCTGCCGCCGAATTCCGCGCTCTGCACTTGGCTGAAAGTGGACTAGCCGTAGGACTTCATCCCGAAACACGGCGTGGCGATATCGTTCTAAAACAGAAGATTGGAACTGATAGTGGCTTCGACGTTGTGATTAATTACGAAGGCGCTCGAATCCCCATCAATCTTATCACCGATGATCGCTTACGAGAAGCCATCTATAACTTATTTATGCGTTGGGGACTGAATGGTGATGAAGCCAGCATTGCCTCAGAATCCCTGGCAGATTGGGTAGATCGCAATGAAGAAGCTAGATCAAATGGGGCTGAAAAAGGATATTACGAAGCGCTGAATGTTTATGATCTACCTAGAAACTCTGGCTTCACTCACACGGATGAGATGTTATTGGTTCGTGGCATGGGAATTGTGGATCGTGTGAAACCTGACTGGCGCGAATACTTTAGCGTATATGGTGATGGCACGATTGACCTCCGAACAGCATTCAAAGAGACCTTGATTGCCATCAGCGGCGCAGCTGAAAAAGATGTGGCTAGTTACATTCTGCGCCGAGATGGAGCCGATGGCATCGCTGGAACTGAGGATGATCAACGCATCTCAGATGGAGAAGCTTATCGCCTACTGAATATTACCGGAGAACGCGCTCAAGCCTTGTCGGGCATTTTGACCAGTGATGACGATCTTCGACGCATTACCAGCACGGGCTATGTCGGAGACAAGCGAAAACAGATCATTGTAGTTGCCAGACGTGGAGAAGATCGATCACTGACCTACTTAGCACGTATTGAAGAATAATCTGGGCAGCATTGCCCATGAAATCGAAAGTCATCCACCTCACACCGCTTTTTTATGATCGCTTGGTTTGCCCGCAATCACGTCGCTGCTAATCTTCTCATGCTAGCGGTCATGGTGGCGGGTGCATGGACACTTTACCAAGACAAAGTAGCTCTGGAAGTCTTTCAAGACATGCCATCGCGCTTCATCTCCGTAAGCGTGCCTTATCCAGCATCTTCTCCTGAAGAGACGGAAGAAACTATTGTAGTCAAAATTGAGGAGGCCATTCAGCAAGTTGGTGGCATCAAACACATCAATAGCACAGCAGGCAGCAGTGGAGGCACGGTCACAATTGAGGTCAACGATGGAGAAGATCCACGTCGCGTCATGGATGATGTCAAAATCCGCATTGATGCGATACCCAACTTCCCTGCTCTAGCAGAAAAACCGGTAATTCAGCTCGACGACAGCTTTCACAGCGTCATTACCGTCATTCTAAGCGCGGACATGGCCGAGCGAGATCTCAAGCGTTTAGGTGAACAAACACGAGATGAACTGGCCGCGCTGCCAGGCATCTCACATGCTGACATTACTGGCATCCGAAACGAAGAGATTGCGATTGAGATTCCCGAGGAACAATTGCGTAAGCATGGATTGAGCCTTGAAGCTATAAGCCTAGCCATACGACAGAACGCCATCGATATGCCTGCAGGCGTGGTGAAAACAGAAGCTGGAGATGTATCATTACGCACTCGAGGGCGCGCTTACACAGGTGAGGACTACGCACGCATCCCATTGCTAACCCGAACGGATGGCAGTAAGCTAACAATGGGAGAGATTGCAAAAATCATAGACGGATTCACTGAAAGCCCATTGGAGACCAGATTAAATGGACGTCGCTGCGTGATGATCAGCGTGATGCGTGAGGGCAATCAAAATGCCATCACGATTGGGGAAAGAGTCAAAGGCTATATTGAATCCACCAACAAAAGGCTGCCAGATGGCGTTCGGCTGGATTACTGGAATGATCGATCCAAGATCGTGAAAGGCCGCATCGATCTTTTGCTACAAAATGCGCAAAGCTGTCTGCTGCTCGTCTTTATCTGTGTGGGTTTATTTCTTCGCCTCGAAGCCGTCATCTGGGTCGGGGTTGGTATGGTCATGAGCTTTATGGGCGCGATTGCGCTCATGCCTTATCTCGATATTTCCATCAATCTTTCCTCACTCATGGGCTTCATACTCGTGCTGGGGATTGTAGTGGATGACGCCATTGTGATTTCTGAACATTGTGACCACCTGCGCGTGAAAGAGGGTCTTTCTGCTTTGGAGGCAGCCATTGCAGGCACTCGCCGCATGGCTGTGCCGATTACCTTTGGAGTACTAACGACAGTGATAGCATTTCTGCCAATGGCCATCGATTCCTCGGATTGGGGATCAATGTTTCGCCCTATCGCTCTGATCTTCATTACCGTAATGCTGATTGCTCTACTTGAGACGAAGCTCATTCTACCTAGCCATCTAGCGCACCCTTTTTTAGGACGTGCAGGCGATATGCTGGCCCCCGTTCACCGCGTATCTGACCGTTCCTTGCGTTGGTTTATTAGAACGGTGTATTCACCCACTATCCGATTTAGCGTCAAGAACTGTTATACTGTGCTAGCACTGCTTTTTGGTGGTTTAGCGGTCATTATCGGTCTTTATGCCAGTGGACGCATCGCCACCACTTACTTTCCGAGAGTTCCCAGTGAACGCATTGAGTGCCGTCTGAGCATGTTAGACGGCACTCCGATTGAAATGACCGAGAAACATATTGAGCGAATTTATGAGATCGCTTGTGACATGCAGAAAGAATACGTTGGGTCTGATGGCAAGAGCGTCATCAAACACATCATTTCCAGCATTGGCACGACCATCTCCTCACGCGGAGGAGGTTCAACCACTGGGTCTGGTAGCCACATTGGAGGGGTTGTCATGGAAACCTATGGGCCTGAAGAGAGAAGCCGCGATGCCAATACCGTCGAAATGTCGAATGAATGGCGTAAGCGTATTGGCAATATCGTAGGCGCGGAGGAATTGACTTTCCGAGCAGAGATCATGCGTGGAGGTGATCCTATCGACATTCAACTTACAGGCACTGACCCAAAGGAACTCTTGGCAATGTCGGAAAAGATCAAAGAGAAGCTAAGCACCTATCCAGCTCTCTTTGACATCAACGACACGTTGGACTCAGGACGGAATGAAATTCAACTAAGGCTCAAACCCGAAGCACAGCAATTCGGGATCACTGTAACTGATTTAGCGAGACAAGTCCGCCAGTCCTTTTATGGAGAAGAGGTGCAGCGGATTCAGCGTGGCCGTAATGAAGTGAAAGTCATGCTTCGCATGCCCAGGGAAAATAGGCAAAATTTAGCCACGCTAGAAACTATGCGCGTGCGCACTGCGAATGGTCTGGAAGTTCCCTTTCAACGTGTAGCCGAAGCTAAAGTGGTCAAAAGTTTCACAAGCATCAAGCGTGTCGACCGTCGTCGAGCTTTAAATATCTCTGCCGATGCAGACAAAGGCACTGTCGATATCAGTGCATTAAGAGCTGAACTCTCCACCTTTCTCGATGAATTGTTAGCCGATCATAGCCATATTCTGTGGAGTTTTGAAGGTGAAGCTAGAATGCAAAGGGAAAGCCAGGGTAAGGCCTTACTTTCCTTCCTTCTGGTGATTGCCGCGATGTATGCACTTATGGCTATCCCTTTCAAAAGTTACTCCCAACCATTGATCGTTCTTCTTGTGGTTCCTTTTGGAGTTGTCGGCGCTGTGATTGGTCATCATTTTCATCATCTGCCCGTTAGCATCATGAGCTTCTTCGGAATTCTAGGTGTTTGCGGCGTAGTCGTTAATGACACCCTGGTGCTAGTCGATGAGATCAATGACCTAAAAGCCAGCGGAACGCCCCTGCGTGAGGCGGTTCAGTTGGGTGGAATTCAGCGTTTCCGAGCCATTTTCCTCACGCAAATCACAACGTTCTTTGGACTTGTGCCACTAATTTTTGATGGAACATGGCTAGCCAAAGCTATACCCTTCTTTTTCAGTAACGGTGCACAGAGCACTCATGCTCAATTTTTAACGCCAGTCTCAGTGGCCATGGGTTACGGAAGTCTTTTTGCG
>JBIKYV010000161.1:0-8549 GCA_044355075.1 Prosthecobacter sp. | reverse complement strand
TCGCGGTCAGCGGTCTTTTGGTGCCAAAGATTGGAGGTCCGCCCGTGCGACCCTATCACCCCGCAGGCCTCTACGAAACCTTGGCCGCCACCAGTGCCGACATCGTCAAAACCTACGTTCAGGAACAGGGCGACTCACTCTACCGCCGCAGCCTCTACACCTACTGGAAGCGCAGCATCCCGCACCCCGCGCTGCTGAGCTTTGGCACGCCGTTTCGTGAGGTCTGCACGCTGCGCCGGCCCAGCAGCAACACCCCGCTGCAAGCGCTGAATCTCATGAATGACACCACCTATGTCGAGGCAGCGCGACACGTCGCCTCAAGAGCGATGCAGGAGTCTGGATCGACACCGTCATCGCGCCTGTCGCACCTCTTCCAGCTCGTGCTGGCGCGGAATCCAACCCCGCAAGAGCAGGTAATTCTTCAGCAGAGCTATGAACGTGCCTTGGCCGATTTCAAAAGCGATCCCAAGAGCGCCAAAGCGCTTCTTCAAGTCGGCGAGAAGCCCTCGGAAAACAATCTCGCCTCATCCGAACTCGCCGCTCTCACCACTCTAGCCAGCACCTTGCTCTGCATGGATGAAACGATCACGAAACCCTAAAGTGGCTTCGGCTTTAGCCGAACCATTCGCTCCCTGATGCGGCAACGAGCCACAACCACTTTAAAACACCATGAACACGACCACCCGCCGCACCTTCATCCAAACCGCCGCCATCGCCTCCGCTGCGCCAACGATCATCGCCGCTGAACCGAAAAGCAGCGCCAAAGAACGCCGTGTCATCGAGACAGACTTGCTTGTGTGCGGCGGTGGTTGTGCGGGCAGCGCGGCGGCACTTGCAGCCGCACGATCAGGCTCGAAGACACTGCTGGTCGAGAAAGCTCCCTTTGCTGGTGGCATCATCACTAGCGTGGGGCTGCCGTATTTTGATGGCATCGCTCACATTGACACGAAGCGCATCGTCGTGCGTGGCATCGCGCTCGAAATGCTCTCAAAGTCCGGCGTGTGCGCTCCAGACGCTCAAACGGTGACAAAGCACAACCCGACGATCCCCAACACCTTCGAGTTCAAGCTCCTGCTCGACCGCCTTTTCCAAGAGCAGAAGGACAACCTCAGCCTGCTCTTCAACAGCTTCGTTTGTGACGCCCACAGCAACGACGGGCGGATCGAGTCGGTGACGGTCGCCAACAAGGACGGACTCGTGACCGTGAAGCCCAAAGTCGTCATTGATTGCTCCGGCGATGCCGATGTGGCCGCCTGGTCCGGCGTTCCTTTTGAGCAAAACAGTGAAGTGCAGCCGCTCACGCTGCATTTCCGCATCGGCAATGTGAAGCCCATCTCGCCCGCCGAAAAACAAGCCTGCAAAGACGCGCTCAAAGCCGCGCAAGCCGCAGGCGAGCTGCCGCACTACTACGGCCCCGGCATCATGTTCCTCTTTCACGGCAGCGAGGTCTATATCCACGGCGTTCGCGTGCCCGCAAACCCCACCGACGCCGCCGACCTCTCCCGCGCCGAGATGCAAGGCCGCGCGGATGCCCACGCGATGTTCCGTGCCTGGAAACAAAACGTGCCTGCCTTCAAAGACGCCTACTTCATCGAAGCTTACCCGTGGATCGGTGTGCGTGAATCCCGCCGCATTCTCGGCCAGCACATTCTCACGGAGGACGACCTCATGAAGTCGCGCCGCTTCGATGACGCTATCGCCACCGGCTGCTGGTATCTCGACATTCACCCGAACAAAACCGTCGTCGGCAGCGCCAACGACTTTGACCCGAAAAAGCACCAGCCCGAGCCCTACGACATCCCGTATCGCTCCCTCGTGGCGCAAAAAGCCAGCAATCTGCTCGTCGCCGGTCGCTGCCACAGCGCCACACGCGGTGCCCATGCCTCCACCCGCGTGACCGTCACCGCCATGGCCATGGGCGAAGCCGCGGGTGTCGCTGCTGCGATGAGCTTGAAAACGAAAGTCGAAGCAGCTGCCCTGGACGGTGTGAAGGTTCGTGAGCATCTCACGAAGCTAGGCGGTGGGCCGTTTACGGATGCCTGATCCCAATGGGGTTGAGTCCTCTGGACTCATGTGATCAGCCCAGTGGGCTTGAACACCGAATTCAACACCCTCACCCGCCGCGAGGCTCTCCTAAGCGCCCTCAAAGGCACCGTCGCTGCTGCTGTGATCGCTCCAGCTTTCGCGCACACTGCGTCTGAAGCTCCCGCTCAAGCCGAAGCCACTTTTGTGCCCGAGAATGATTATCCCTTCTTTGGCTACGAGCCGGAGCTATCGGTGGCTTAGGCTTTCGATGCTGAGCATCTTGAATGATGTGGCTCAATCCGCAGCTACTTTTGGCTTTTACCGACGATACTCACTCGGTCTGTAGCCTGTGAATTTTTTGAAGGTGTGGGAGAAGGTGAAGAGGCTCTTGTAGCCGACTTCGCGGGCGATGGACTCGACTTTTTCCTGCGTGGACGTCAGCAGGTGCGCGGCATGTTGCAGACGCAGGGCGGTGACGTGCTGCGCAGGTGTGCGACCTAGGCTTTGCTGGCAGAGGCGGGTGAAATGCTTGCTGCTCATGCCGGCCAGTTTCGCGAGCTTTGGCAAGGACCAATCCGCAGCAAGGTCATGCACGACCGAGTGCCACACGGCACGCAGCCGGTCGTCGGTGCGCCAGGGCTGGGCAAAGGTCCGCGCGTAATGCTGGATGAGATCCACCCAAAGCTGCATCGCGGCGGGTGAGCCTGTGCCGCTGGCCTCTCGATGCAGGCCCTTGATGGCGGCTGTGATGGGTCCTCCATCAAAAGCCGCCAGCACAGGGGCGCGGGCGTTCACGATGGGTGGAGCGCCTTGAGGCTCCTGGTATCGCACCCAGGCGATCTGCCATGTCTTTTTGGGTAGCACGCGATAAGCATGAAAGGCATGCGGCGGGGCCAGACAGGCCTCGCCGGGCTTCATCGGCTGCCACTTGCCCTCCAGCCAGACGCGGCCCTCACCGCCGGTGCAGACCATGACAAAGGTGCCGCTCAAATCCGGCCTCTTCACCTCATACGGATGCACCACCTCAGCCACGCCGACATGCACGATGCCATGCTGCGCCAGCGAGGTGCAGACGGGAGCATCCGTGAGCCAGTCACGCAAATCCTCAGGGCTTGCCCGCACCACACACTCGGTGGTTTGGGATAAGCGGATGTCCTTTTTCATGGCGGCTTTCTGGTTCAAGGCAATGGGGTGGTGTCGTAGCATGGCTCTCCAAAAATCATGCCCAGCACCGATCCAGCATCTCCACGCTCACTTATCCTGCAACGCCTCCGCGACAAAGTAAACCGCGGCCTGCCCATCATCGGTGCAGGCGCGGGCACCGGCCTCTCCGCAAAGTGCGAGGAGGCGGGCGGCGTGGACCTCATTGTCATCTATAACTCCGGGCGCTTTCGTATGGCGGGGCGCGGCTCGCTTGCGGGGCTGATGGCTTATGGGAATGCCAACGAGATCGTGAAGGACATGGCGCGCGAGGTTCTCACCGCTGTGAAGCACACGCCGGTGCTCGCCGGGGTGAATGGGACCGATCCGTTTCTGCTGCGTGGGCATTTTTTGCGCGAGCTGAAGGCGCTGGGCTTTGCGGGAATCCAAAACTTCCCGACCGTCGGTCTCATCGACGGCACCTTCCGTGCGAATCTCGAAGAGACGGGCATGAGCTATCAGCTAGAGGTGGAAACCATCGCCGCCGCGCGTGAACTCGACCTGCTGACCACTCCGTATGTTTTCAACACGGACGAAGCCCGGCGCATGGCCGAGGCAGGCGCTGACATCATCGTGGCGCACATGGGCCTGACCACTGGTGGCAATATCGGTGCGGAGACGGCGAAGACGCTCGATGATTGTGTGCGTGAGGTGCAAGCCATTGCTGACACTGCCAAGTCTATCCGCTCCGAAGTGCTCGTGCTCTGCCACGGCGGTCCCATCGCGACGCCGCCGGACGCGCAATACATCCTCGACCGCTGCCAAGGCGTCGATGGCTTCTACGGCGCGAGTTCGATGGAGCGCCTGCCGACCGAGAAGGCGCTGACGGCAGAGGTGAGGCAGTTCGCGGCTCTGAAGCTAACCAAACAGCCATGAGCACCATCGCCGTCCTCGGAACCTTTGACACCAAAGGCGCGGAGCATCGCTTCGTCGCTGATCAAATTCTGCAGCGCGGGCATGAGGTCTTGCTGATCGATCTGGGTGGTCATGGCGAACCGCAGATCGTCGCCGACATCACCCGAGAGCAAGTCGCTGCATCGGCGGACATCGACCTCGCAGCATTGCGAGTGCAGAACGATCGCGGCGTGATGGTGGAGGCAATGGCAAAGGCCGCACCAGCCATGCTCGCGAGGCTCGCGGCGGAAGGTCGCATTCACGGCGCGATCTCCCTCGGCGGGACGGGTGGCACGGCGATTGGCACTGCGGCGATGCGGGCGCTGCCTCTGGGGTTTCCGAAAGTCATGGTGTCCACGGTGGCAGCCGGAAATGTGGCACCTTATCTCGGAGTGAAGGACATCATGATGTTTCCCAGCATCGTCGATGTGGCGGGGCTGAATCGCTTCTCGCGCGGTGTTTTCACTCGGGCGGCAGCCACCGTCTGCGCACTCGCCGAGACCAATGCCACGATGCCAACGGAGACCGATGCGAAGCCACTCATCGTCGCCTCGATGTTTGGCAATACCACGCAATGTGTGGAGCACGCGCGGAAGCTGCTCGAAGCTGTGGGCTACGAAGTGCTCGTCTTCCACGCCACCGGCACAGGCGGGCGCACCATGGAATCGCTCATCGAAAGCGGCCTCGTCGCGGGCGTGCTCGACATCACCACGACCGAATGGGCGGACGAACTCGTCGGCGGTGTTTTGAAGGCGGGTCCCACGCGGCTTGAGGCCGCCGCTCGTCAGGGAGTTCCCGCCATCGTCACTCCCGGCTGTCTCGACATGGTGAATTTCGGCGAACCCGACAGCATCCCCGCAAAGTTCTCCGGGCGCACCTTCTACCGCCACAATCCGCAAGTCACCCTCATGCGCACCACCCCGGAGGAGTGTGCCGAGCTGGGCCGTATCCTGGCGCAGAAAGTGAATTTCTCCACCGGTCCAGTCACGGTGCTTCTGCCAAAGCGGGCGATCAGCATCATCAGTGCGGAAGGGAAATTGTTTTACAACCCTGCTGCCGATGCCGCGCTCTTTGACGCCATCAAGAAGCATCTACGCAGCGACATCCCGCTCATGGAACTCGACTGCGAGATCAACGATCCCGCCTTCGCCGAGGCCTGTGCGAATGAGCTTCTTCACCATCTCACAGCATCATGATGATTCGCAGTCTCACGTTTTTCTTCATTGCTCTGTTACTATGGCTCGGCAGTCGAGCCATAGCAGAGGAGTTCGAGCCAGCGCGTCTTGAGCGCGAGGTGCTCGCTGCGGACTTGCGGGATGGCATCCAGCTTCAAATCGCGGCAGGCGGAGATGTCTATTTCATCCAACGCGGCGGAGTGTTGCGGAAGTGGTCGCGAATGGAGAACGCAACACGCTTGGTCGGGTCGGTGCCGACGGCGGTCGGCGGTGAGTATGGATTGATCGGCTTCGCGCTCGACCGTGATTTCTCCAGCAATGGCTGGGTATATCTCCATTACTCGCCGAAGGTGGACGGCGGAAAATTCACGCGCCTTTCGCGCTTCACCATCACCGCCGATCTGCTCGATCCAACCACCGAGAAGATACTGCTCAGCTACGATATCCTGGGCGGACATCAGGGAGGCGGATTGCAGATGGATCGCTCGGGGAATCTTTGGGTGAGCATCGCGGATCATGCCAATGCTCGCATTTTTCCCGCAACGGACGAGCGCGATCTCGCACCCGGCGAGAATACCAACGCCTTGCGCACGGCAGCGAACACACAGGATCTGCGGGGGAAGATCCTGCGCATTCATCCCGAGCCGGATGGCAGCTACACGATCCCGAAAGGCAATCTCTTCGTTGATGCGCAGCAGGGACGCCCTGAGATCTACATCATGGGCTGCCGCAATCCGTATCGCTTTCACTTTGATGACGCGACAGGCCGATTGTTCTGGGGTGAGGTCGGCTCGAACACCGAGGAGCGTTTCGGCACCGGCGGCTTTGATGAAATCAGCATGAGCGCGAAGCCAGCGAACTCCGGCTGGCCGCTTCTCATAGGGCCGAACACGCCCTATCGCCGCTTCGACGAAGCTGCGCAAAAACTCGGCGAATTCTACGACCCCGAGCATCCAGCGAACGAGTCGCGCTTCAATACAGGTGCACGCGAGCTGCCGAAGCCGCTGCCTGCGCTCATCTGGTATGGTTCTGAGGACAGCAAAGATTTCCCCGAACTCGGCAACGGAGGCCGTTCGGCGCTCGCCGGGCCGCTCTATCACTTCGATGCGAAGCTCGCCTCCGCCATCAAGCTGCCTGAGATCTTCGATGGCCGTCTCTTCATCTACGACTGGTGCCGCTGCTGGATCAAAAGCGTGACACTCAGCGTAGACGGACGCGTGGACAAGATCGAGCCGTTCATGGGCGGTACCCAGTTTCGCCGTCCGCTCGATTTGCAGCTCGGCCCGGATGGTGCACTCTATCTCCTCGAGTTTGGCGAGCAGTGGGGTGGCAACAAGGATGGACGTCTTTCGCGACTCGTCTATCGTCGTGGCAACCGCGTGCCGAAAGCGGTCATCACCGCCGATGTTACGGCAGGAAGCATCCCGCTGACGGTCAAGTTTTCCGCCGCAGCCTCCACAGATGCTGATGGTGATGCGCTTAGCTATACCTGGATGTTGGGCGAGGGAAGCAGCATGGCGCAGGGCCGTGAAGCGACCTTCACTTATCAAAAGAAGGGCATGAAGCAGGCCCTGCTCACCGTCAGCGATGGCAAAGGTGGCACTCACGTCACGAGCCTCTCCATCGCGGTCGGCAACGCTCCGCCTGTGGTGCGCGTCACGCTGCCGACAAATGGTAGCTTTTTCGATTGGGGCAAAGAGGTGCCCTTTGAGATCAGTGTCGGCGATCCCGAGGACGGACAGAACATTCCAGCCGAAAAAGTGAGAACACGCTGGTTGTATCGCCAACAGGTAGGCAGCACTGCTGAGGTGCCGCAGATTGGCTTTGAAGGTGGCGCAGCGCTCATGCGCAAGAGCGATTGCCTCACCTGCCATCAATTCGCGACGTCCAGCGTCGGCCCAAACTTCCTCGCCATCGCCGAGCGCTATCGCGGCGACTCCACAGCCCCTGCGCGGCTCATTGAAAAGGTGCTCAAAGGTGGCAATACCTCCTGGGGCGAAGTGCCCATGCCCGCGCATCCACAGCACAAGACCGAGCAGATCGCCCAGATGGTGGACTACATCCTTGAGGTGAAGCCACCGGATCAAGGCGAAGCGATCCGTGGTTTGAGTGGCTTTCTGAACCCTGTCACACCACCTGAAAGGTTGTGGGGCAAGGCCACGGGGGGGACCTATCTTTTGACCGCCAGCTACCGCGATGCCGGAGCCGACGGAGTGCCCCCACTGACAACTGAGGCACGCGTCGTTCTGCACGACCGCAATCGCCGTGCCGCGCTCTACGACGAGGCGCATCAAGTCTCTTTGCTCGAGGTTTCTACACTCCTGCGCAAACGCCGCGTCTGCACCCAGCTAAGCTCAGGCAGTTGGCTGGTTTTCAAAGATGTGAACCTCGGCGAAATCGAACATGTCGATGTGGAAATCTCCGCCAGCGTCGGTAATGGTGGCGTGCTCGAACTCCGCGCCGACAGCCCAACTGGCGCGCTCATCGGTAAAGTGAAAATCCCCGAGACTGGCCAGTGGGATATTTGGAAAACGCTCCGGATCCCTATCACCGATCCCGGCGGCCTTCATGATCTTTGTGTAGTCGCCGCCGAAGGTACGAAGCGCTTCAACTTGGACGTGCTGCACTTCATTCCTAAGGTCACTGTAAAGCCATGAACACGTTCAAACTCTCTGTTAGACTGATGGTGCCCGTGGTCGCCACAGTCATTACCGCTGAGAAAAAACCGGCCACGCTGGCGGGGACGATTTGCCTCCTGCTACCTGCACCATGAAATGGCCCGGATAAGCGGATGTCCGTTTTCGAGCAGTGATCACTGCGCAGTTTCGATTTAAACAGAGTTAATTTTCCAACAGACTTCACCCAGCCATGAACCCACCCGCATTGTCTTCACGCCATTACTTTCCGCTGCTGTCTAGCATCGCGGTTATCAGTGCTATCGCCCTAGCCGTTCACGCACAGAACGCAGCTCCATCAGCAGCACCGGCACCGAATCTCGGAGCTGTCGCCATCAAGTCACCCCCACTGGCGAAAAAAATCGTGCTCATCGGTGGCAAAAAAAGCCATGGACCCGGTGAGCATGATTTTCCGAATGGCATCCCGCTCCTCGGTTCGTTTTTGAAAGCCGCGCCTGCTTTCGCAAACGCCGATGTGCTCACCTACACCGGTGGCTGGCCCGCCGATCTCAGCGTGCTGGATGGAGCGAGCACCATCGTCTGTTACTTCGATGGTGTGCAGGAAAAACCGGAACCCTTT
>JBIKYV010000160.1:0-8574 GCA_044355075.1 Prosthecobacter sp. | reverse complement strand
AGGCTGGCCGACATAGACCATGTTATAGCCAATGCCACCCGTCGCAGGTCCGTCATCGGGATAGGTATTGGCTACAGGATCGCCATGCGTATCACCCGGGAGAGCGCGACGCACATCGTAGGTGAGTTTGAACCCCTGACGGTTTGGATTCGTCGCGGGTGCGTTGCTGCCCAGAGCCATGGTGTAATCACCCGCAGGCAAGCGCCACGTGCGCGTCACCGCAGTCTCTGTGCTATTGTCGATATGATCCAGATAAAACAATGCGGGAGCCCAAGGCACACGACCGCGATTGTTGTATGTGTGGTTATCGCTACCTGTGTTCTGCCAACCCCGCCATAGCGTGAGGCTGGGGAACATGCTGCTGATATCAGCCTTTCGATTCGGATCAGAGCCACTGGGCCAGGGCACGTTAGCATCGCGTGCCATTGTGACGGTGAAGAAGGTGGTCTCTTCCAAGCGCACCGCTACCCATTTGGAGGTGTGCGTCCAACCCACGGGCTGCATGCCCTGGCCTGGGTTGCCAAAGAGAGCGTTGTCCTCCCAGCTCCATGCACCGACGTGTTCGGAAAAACTGCCATAGTCTCCATTGCCTGCAATGACTGTGCGGGCGTAGCCTACGCCACCCGTAGCAGGCGCATCTTCTGGATAGGTATTGGGCACAGGGTCGATGCCGGTACGCATAGTGGCAAAGGTCATCTTGAAGCCCTGACGATTCGTGTTGTTGGCTGGGGCATTGCTACCCAAGGCCAAGGTATAGTCCCCGGCGGGCAACAGGTACGTTCGTGTGACAGTCGTCTCCGTGCTATTGTCCAGATGGTCACGGTAGGCCAGGCCAGAGGCCCAGCTGACATTACCCCGGTTGTTGTAAGTATGGCTGTCCGTGCCACTATTATGCCAGCCGTTCCAAATTGTAAAACTGGGGAACATGCTGCTCGTGTCCGCCAGGCGGCCTGAGTTTTCAGCGCTGGGCCAGGGCACCGTGGCATCGCGTTCTAAGGTCAGGGTAAAGAATGCTGAGCGGGTTAGCCGCAGCGCCACCCAGCGGGAGGTATGTGTCCAGCCCACGGGCTGCGTGCCCTGGCCTGGGTTGCCAAAGAGGGCGTTATCCTCCCAGCTCCACGCTCCGACATGGTTGGAGAAACTGCCTGAGTCCGTGCCATCCGTCACCAATGTGTGGGCATACCCGATGCCTCCTGACTGGAGATCCACGGGCAGTTGCGTGGCCGTAGTCAGCGAACATTTGAAACCCTGTCGATTAGTATTAGTAGCAGGTGCATTACTACCCAGGGCCATGGTGTACAGCCCAGCAGGCAGTAGGTAGGTGCGGGTGACGGTCGTCTCCGTGCTATTGTCCAAATGGTCACGGTAGGCCAGGCCAGAGGCCCAGCTGACATTACCCCGGTTGTTGTAAGTATGGCTGTCTGTGCCACTATTGTGCCAGCCGTTCCAAATTGTAAAACTGGGGAACATGCTGCTCGTGTCCGCCAGGCGGCCTGAGTTTTCAGCGCTGGGCCAGGGCACCGTGGCATCGCGTTCCAGCTTCACCGTCAGCAACACTGGCTTTTGCAGGCTCAGTGCCACCCAGCGGGAAGTGTGGGTCCAGCCTACAGGCTCTGTGCCTTGACCTGGGTTGCCGAACAGAGCGTTGTCCTCCCAGCTCCATGAGCCAACGTGGTTAGAAAAAATGGCCTCATCCCCACCAGCCCCCATATGAACTGTGTAAGAATAGCCGATGCCACCTGCCTGAGGATCGGTGGCGCTTACGGTTGCCGCGATTGCTTGAAGGGGTAGGAGTGCTGCTGACAAAAGGGTAAAGAGCCCTTTCGCGGCGTGGTTTAAGTATCTCATTTCAGGGTCTTGGTGTCTTGGGTATTGAAGGTTCAGCCAGTGGAAAAGATGGGGGAAAAGCGGTGCTGGACGCTCAGGGCTGTCCGCTCAGTTCGACACGTCCGGAGACTTGGCGTGTCGTGGTTGGTGTCGTTCGCGGTGGTCCTGCTATGGGCATTTCTGCAAGATTGAAAAAGCCATAGCCACGCGGGCCACGACCATCATCGACGATCATGCCCGAGAATGTTGTATTGCGCGTCAGATCTCGAGGTGTCGTGCCACTCGTATCACGATCGATCAGGAGGAAATTGCCACGGAACACACCCGTGACCCCCGGAGTGAAAGAGGTGCCACTGCCAGGAGTCACCGTGATTTTGACCGATCCTGGATTCGGGCTGATGGCCGGAATCCGCGCTGGGCTGCCGCCTTGAATCTCAAAGGCCAGAAGGTCGAGCCGCGTCTCTGGGTTGGGGGCTCCTCCCTCACGGAACAGGAGACGCGCATTGCCTGTCCCTGCGGGCAATCCCATGGCACGTGAAGTGCTGGCAGGAATCACATAGCGCCTGCCAAAGGTTTCCAAAGCCGTGATAGCAATACCGCTTTTGTAACTGCGTGTGGTGGAGTTCGATGCCTGCGTCCGCTTGAACCAACTCAGGCTAGTCGAGGCTAACGAAAAGTTTGCCGAACTGTCGATCTGGACCGTGCCTAGCATCGAACCTGTGTTCGAGTAAAGGAGCTGAAATAGAGGCAACCTGCCACCCTGGCGCAGAGGCCCGGAAAGCGTGATCGGAGAGCTTCCGTCCGCCAGCCAGAGCACTCCAGACACCGAGCCAGTCGCACTGACACGGAGAGCACCCACACTGTGACCTTGAGGGAGCTCAGGCTTGGCACGGTCAGCATCGGAGAGCCGAGAGGCAAAGGTGTAATTGCCCGCAAAGCCAAGAGGTGCCACCTCAGGCAAATGCGCCGAAAGAGGAAGCTCAACCGTGACGCGTGCAGATGGGGTCGTAGGATCAGGAATCGTCGTCTCCAAGCGCCCAGACAGCCTTCGATTCGCACGCTCAAGCGTGAACGTAAGCTTCAAGGCCTCCAACGGTGAACGCCGAGGCATAGTGACCATACCTGTCGGATCGGTATCAGGCTGCACCGTCAGTTTTCCAGAGAAGGCATGGGAAACCGTGCCCAGCGTCAGCGTGCCGCTAAAGCCACCGAGGCTGGTTGTGGTCAGCGTGAGTCGCCCGCCCAGATTGCCATTCACTTCTATCGATTCATGACGCGGCACCACGCCCTGGAAACTGCCCAGCGCACCGGTAGGGAAAGGAGAAACGACGACATTTTGCAGCCAAGGGAAGCCCGTGCCATTGGCATTCGTCGCACGCACTCGAACAGGATAGCCTGGAGCTGCGCGGGCTGCCGTGACTCGGCCTGAAATAACGCCCGTTACCGTGTTTAGCGTTAGGCCTGGCGGCAGATCCGTAGCCGAATACCGTGTGGGACTGTTGCTAGCACTGACCTGCGCTAGGTAATCTTGTCCGACGATGGCATTGGGCAAGTTGAGCGGATTCATCACCGGCCAAGGCAACACCCTTAGTTCAGCAGAATTGCTAATCACACCCGAAGTCGCGTTGTATACGCGCACGGTGTAGGTGCCTTCCGTCAAAGGTGAAGCGGTCATCACCGTGTAACTGGAGCGAATCGCCCCAGAGATAGGCGTGCCATTTCGCCGCCATTCATACTGTAGGCCTGTGCCAGTCGCCGAGACCGTAAAGGTCGGATTGGCCCCTTGCTTCACGGTGATCGATGAGGGATGCCGAATGATTTCGGGAGCGGGCATCACTGTCACTGCCGCCACATTGCTAGTGACACCGCCTTGGCTGGTCGTGATAACGACCGTGTAGCTACCAGCATCCAGGGAACTGATGGAAGGAAGGCTCAGCTCCGGCGAATTGGTCCCCACGGGGGTTGTGCCACGACGCCACTGATACGACATGCCAATGCCATCAACGATGACACGCAGCCGAACTTCTGTGCCTGGCAGCACGGTAGCACCGATAGGTTGCCTGCGGATGATGGCCTTGCCGTTGATGAGCCCAGGATTAGGATCATCGCGATCCAAGAAACCATCTTCATCTTCATCGCCACCCAAGCGGTCACCCGTTCCTGGCAGCACGCCCATAAAGGCCAACCAATCGCCTGTGTTTAGCGAATTCAGCAGAACTGCGCGTGTGACGACACCCTGACTTCCCCGATCCCATCGGTAGCCTATCTGCGAGCCGCGCACCCAGCGCAGCGAACGCACCTCACCGCCGATCATACCGCGAACAACCAAATCACCATCTCGGTTTTTGGCTAGATCTTCGATTGTCTCAGATTCCAGCAAAGCCAAATCAGCGAGCACAGCCGAGTCGGTTCGATTTGCCACCGTGACGACGCGCGTCCATCCCACAATGGGCGAAGTCCCCGTGTCAAAGCTACGCATAAAAGCGGACACATCCGCGAACTCTTCCGGAGTCTCGAGCAGATCAAGCACATAAGGATGTACGATGGGCAACTGAAAACCTACCCCATCGTGCAACATGCCGAAGCCACTGAGAGAGGTCGGTGTTGGTGGTGGATTCTGGAGGATAAGCTGATCAAGGCTAAGCCGTCTGTATGAAGTGCGCTGGTAGATGGTGCGCAGCGGCGGGTTCTTCACCGGCTGGCTAAGCCCCGACTCTTGCGGCAGATCAATATTGTTGTTCGAGCCAAGTGGATGCGTGTGACAGGTGATGCAGTGACTTTTCACGTGGCTATTGAAAAGGGCCACGCCATTTTGTGGACTAGAGCCATCGGGCAATGCAGCAGGCAGGCTGCGATCCAAATTGCGATTCGGATTCGAGTGATGAACAACGGATTTCAAATAATCTGCCAAGGCATCCATCTCCAGGGCGCTAATTCTTTCACCCCCCATCAGTAAATCAAAAGTGCTGTTAAAACTCTGCAAGGTGGGTCGATCTCCACGCCAATGAAAAGGCGCACCTTCCTGCATGCCACGCAGCGTCTGCGTGACCATAGGCCCCTTCATCGGGTGCATGGAGTAGGCGCGAAGCGTAGAGTCATGAACCGATAGATTTTGGCCAAACACCGTCATCATGTCCCCGCCTGGATCACCGAGATCCCAGGCTAACCCATCGCGGTCCGCATCAATATGGCAGGTGCCACAGGAAGCAGTTCCATTACCTGACAGTCGTGCATCAAAAAGCTGACCTCGACCTTCGCGGATCAGACGTGGCAATGGATCGTACGCAGCTAAAGGCACTTCCTCCAGAAGAGTAGTCGTGTCCGTACGAATCACGGAAAGACTGCTGGAAAGCTTATTCAGCACGTAAAGCCGCTGGCGCGTTTCATCCAGCACCAAGCCCCGAGGTCCACGCATCCGTGCCGCGCTGGTGTCGGTGCCGATGCGTATATCCACGCGGGAAAGAACAGCAGCCGTTTCCGGGTCCACTTTCGCGATTCTATCGGAAGCAAAAGCAGCCACCCATAAGGCCGTGCCATCGGCGGTGAAGGCTAGGCTAGCGGGCTGAGCCAGGGCCATGTCTCTCGCGGCTGAGTTGGGTAAAACGCCGTAGTCGATGTCAGGATTCAAATCATGCGGATGGACCCCTTCGGCATCAATGACTGTTAGTCGATTATCGGCAAAGTGACCACGCAGCTGAGGCTCAAAGCGAATCAAGTTCAGCGCTTCCGTGTTGCTCACCCAAATCTCATTTTGTCCAGGACGACAGGCCACATCAAAGAGGTTCGTGCCGACATCTGAGATCATACGCAAAACGCTGTCAGTGGAGGTGTCGATCTCTGCCACATCATGATCCAACACCTGGATCATATTTGTCACGCGTGAGTCGCTGGCAGGTACGATCAGCGCCGTCTGCGGTGGGGCGGGTAGCGTAGGATTTGTCGGTGTAGGCTGCGGCGGAGCGAGTTCCTTGGGTAGCACGGTCGTACGATTTCCTGAGAGCAAGAAGGCTGCATACAACCGCGTGCCATCAGCATTTGCGGCGAGCGCGTGAGGATAGACGCCATCTAGGTTGATCGACCCGATCTGGGCGCGTGTAGTCGGATGATACACCCGAATCTGCGCGGCCCGAGCACAAGTCACGTAGGCTTTTCCTGCGGCAAAAACAACGTCTGAAGGCTCATCACCCGTGCGGATCGTGTCCACAACCGCATTGCTGGAAAGGCTGATGACGGAAACCGAGTCACTGACCTCATTCACAACCCAGATTTCATCATTCGTCCGTGCGCGAACCGTCACTGGCTCGAGCCCGACGGGGATGTGACCAAGGCGCACTGGGCTACCGCTGCTGAGGTCGAACACCGTGACGCGCGCACTTGGCGAGTCCACTGCGACCAGCCGCGTGCCATCGGGGGTCATGGCCAATGGATGCACCTGACGTGCCTCAAAGTGCTGCCATGCCGCAGTAGCCAAATGGGCCCAGAGAACAAAGGATGCAGTCCAGAATTTCATGACAGTTCAGCCTTTGACTAGGTTGAGCGAACGAACGTTGTATATCTTTGCCTGATCTCCCAGGGCTTGGGTCGCCTGCTGGATGGTCAGGGGTTTTTCTGAAAGGATCTGGAGACGAGGGAGCCCCCCCTCCTTGGGCGATAGAATTTTCACTGAGCGCACGCCCTCGATCTTCATCATGGCAGCCTTCACGTGGCTGGAGCAGGCACTGCAAAAAATACCCGCGACTTCGCCTTCATAAGTCTTTGCCGGTTCCGCCGCCCAAGCACTGGCAAAGGTGAGGATGAGGCAGAAATGGATGAATCGTGTCATGAAAAAATAGAATCAGGAATGTTCTTCGCCCAAGAGCTGGTGGACATGCTCGTGCAGACGCTCGGCCATGAGTTTAGCAACTTCCGGCTGAGGATGGAAGACCGCATAATAGCCGCGGACTCGTCCCTGCCCGTCGATCAGGGCAATGCGCAAATCGTGCTCATACAGATCGTCGGGGGTAATCCGCTCCTCTTCCGGAATCGGCTTCGCCGCCGTCATGCCGAGCTGCTCGGTCATGAAATCCCATAGCTTTTGCCGCTCCCCCGTCACGAACCACCAGGGCGAACTCTCGCGCGCTCCGACCGCTTCAGCGTAAGCTCTCAACAGGGCCACATTGTCACGCTCAGGCTGAATGGCGACGGAAAGAAGCTGGATGCCGGGATGCGTGGCGAACTCTTCATTCAACTTTTGCAGCTGAGCCGTCACGGCGGCGCAACCATGCGGGCACTGCGTGTAAAGATAAGCAGCGACGACCACCTTACCCTTCAGGTCAGAAAAACGCACGGTATGACCACTACGCTCCGTGGCCTGCAAATCTGCCTTTACCGTGGCAAAGACAGGCAGCTCTGGCTTCGGCAGTGCCTGCTGCAAAAAACGGCTGTAAGCCAAGCTAAGGGCCACAATAATCACGATCAATCCACCCATCAGCAGCCAAAAACGCACCGGATTGAAGGGCGGTGGAGCTTCGACGGGCGTTGGAAGAGGTGGCGTCATGATGGTTGCGAGATTTTAAGCAGCGAGGCTATACGCTTTGACAATTCCTCCAAGATCCAGGGAGTCATGCCACCGTCGAATTCCAATGGCAAAAGAGCCTTGGCAGCGGTGAGCCCCAAGCAGCCCACGCTGCCATCGACTCAGCCAGCTGCTTCTCGCGAGTGCGGATTGGCTCCGCCCTCGGATGAAATGACGGTGTAGTCGATCTACTGTCATGGCTGGGTGGCAGTTTGCAGAATTTTCTCCAGTTCTGCCTCGGTCCACATGGCCGTGCGGGCTTTTTCTGCTTCGCGGATGGCTTTGACTTCTTCGGCAACCACAGCAGACGCTTGATTGCCAAAGCTATTCCGGACATAGGTCAGCACGGATGCGATTTGTTCATCATTTAGCGTAGTCCCCTGGGCAGGCATGAGCGGAGCCGGGGTATTGAATGGCTGGCCATTCAGTTTAATGGGTCCAGTTAGTCCATGCAGGACGATGCGGATGAGTCGATCCGGCTTCGTGGCAGCGACCCAATCCGATGAAGTGAGAGCGGGAAACAGGTTAGGCAGTCCAAGCCCAGTCGGCTGATGGCAGGCAAAGCAGACCTGCATGTAAACTTGCTGACCTTTGGCCATCTGTTCGGCAGAGGGCGGGGATGCTCTGAGTTGCATGCTGGCAGTGATTGCGAGGACAAGGGAGACAAAAAAACGAGGCATAAAAACGGCACGAAAGCCCTAAAAAGAATGGCTGAGTGGGAAATCGCCCCCATCCAGAAACGGCTGGATGGGGACGCCCGGCAAAGAAGGCGGCACTGGCTGTAACCGCCTCCCATGTCATGCCGGGAAAGCGGTAGGCTGGCGGTCTTGCGACTTTTGGAGCTCAAGCAGGGTTCTTTACATCCAGCAGCCTGAAGGTGGGTGATGCGAGAAGCATAGGCATCACTCTCCGAACTCGAATGCAAAGGATGCGAAAGCCAAACAAGACAGCTCAGCAGCCACACTGCGGCGGCGGCGTCTCAGGCTGCTCCTGACGAATCACGGCGACTTCATGGGCCGTTGGCCAAGAGAGCGTTTGTTTCTTGGGGAAAGCGAATTGGGGAATCAAGACGAGCGCTAGGGTCAGCTTCAGTTCCTGATCTTTGGACGAAGGAGCTGTTGACGTATCGTCGCTCTGACCGCTGCCATCCATGCCGTTTTGCACGGCCTTGCACAGCGGGCATGGATGCTCTC
>JBIKYV010000159.1:0-8630 GCA_044355075.1 Prosthecobacter sp. | reverse complement strand
CCTGCGCCTTGCGTGATCCACGCCTTGCCCAAATCGTCGCCGACCGCCTGCATCACTTCGACGGCCAGCGCTACGACCTCGGGAGCTACGTCATCATGCCCAATCACACCAGGTGCTCTTCACGCTCCGGGATGGCTAATCTGCCCGACACGCTGCAAGGCTTGAAAGGCGTTTCGAGTCGTTTGATCCACAAAACGGGTCTCAGCGCCCTGAATCCCTTCTGGCAGCCGGACTACTTCGACCGCCTCATCCGCAGCCCCGAGCACTGCAGCACCGTGAAGGCCTAATTTCGTGAAAATCCGGCCAAAGCGGGCAAGAGCCGGAGAGAAGCAGGGGAGACCGCCGGAACGGCAAATAGCCAGCCGAAGGCTGCCCGAAGGGCGAACAAAATGAAGCAATGCCGGCGCTCTCCTCGATGGCTGCAACCGGATGAACTTCAGTGGCTGAGTGAGACGGACTAAGGCTTCTGTGCTGTGACGGTTAGCCATGGATGCGTATCCGTCGTGATCAGCAAATCGCCACGTGGCTCCGTGAAAGGAATCGCATAGCTTGCGAGCACGCTTGAGATGAGGTCAGGCGTGCTGGTGATGATCTCTACGGCAAAGGGAGCTTGGCTCCCAGCAGCTTCAGGAGTGGCTTTTAGCGTAAGCTTCACATCGCCTCCTTTCGCAGGGACTTCTACCATTTCAGACGTCACACCGAGGGGTAGATGCGTCGCGCGGGCCTGGATTTTGCCAGTAAAGTTGCCAATCGCTTTCACATTGAGCTTTACCTCAACCGTTTTGCTCGCAGCCAATGTGTAAGCGTGTGAGTCCAGCGTGCCGACGAGCGAGGGTGTGAATGGCTTCACGGAGAGCTCGTAGGTATGGTCGGCGCTTCCTTGGCGGAAACGGTCGGCCAGGACGAGTTTAAAGCTGCCATCCTTTGTTGCTTTCCAGCGCAGAGTCGGGTCGAGGTTCTCCTTTTCGCCGTCATCAGCCAACTGCAGAACTTTACCATCCGTGTCCTCGATGCGCAGCGTGGCGTCCAGTGGGCTGTGCAGCGATTGGGCCCTTAGGGTGATATGCAAATCATCCCCCTTTTTGGCGGTGAAGCTGTAGGCATCTTCTTCGCGTGGTTTGGCGATGCAGCCGTTCACCTGAGCTGGAATCGTCAATGCTTTGGATTCGTCTGTAGGCGGTGGTGAGGCAGGCCCATCGGTGGCTGATAAACGGTAAATATGACCGACACCGCCTTTGAGCGCGACATCGGCTGCTGGAGGATGCGCAAAGGCGAATACCTGGACGAAAAGTGGGCCATCTGCGGCAGGAGTGTGCTGGATTCGTGGATCGAGATTGTGTGTGTCATGGCCGCCCACAATTTCGATACCCCTGTCGTTCAGCAGTCGCATGGCTGGGTCCATCGGCGACCCAAGCGCGTAGCCATGCAGCTCCAGCGTGACCACTTTGCCCTTCTGACCTCGGAGTGCATAAGTGTCCACGTCGCCTGCTTTTTCCAGCGCCCCATTGAAGGTCACATTCATGGCGAGTTCGGCTGCCTTGACGGATGTGAAGGTATCATTCGGTTCCTTTTCGAGCTGCTCCGGCAGTTTGCCGATCTCGAGGATGCGTGGAGGCGAGGCGCCTTCGCTGTTAAAGAGACGCACGAGATAGGGGCCAGGGAGAACATCAGGCCCGATGCTGAGCACGAGTTTCTTGGGCTTGTCACTCGCGACTAAGGTCATCTTGGGTTCGTTGCACCAGATCTGCGGAGGGTTTTTGTCCAGATCCTTACCTGCTAAGCTAAGGTCCACGCGCTGACCCACTTGGCCACCCGCAGGGAAGATGCTTTCCAGCCCAGGCGGAGCTGCCAGTCCAGGAATCAAAGGGGCGAAGGGAAGGGTGGCAATGGCGAGCAGGCTGCGACCGCTTGTCATTCGGCATGGAAAAGTCCTCATTGCTCCAGGCCTTAAGCGAACAACTCGCGGATCGGGTGGCCGCCATTGATGAGCTGGATGGGCCGTCCGGTGTTGGTGTGAAGGATCTGGTGTGGATCAATGCCAAGCTTGGTGTAGAGCGTGACCGCAAAGTCTTCAGGCGAGTAAATGTTATCGCTTGCGTAGTAGCCTTTGGGATCTGTGGCACCGACAATGCCTCCACGCGGCACGCCTGCGCCGGCGAAGAGGATATTCATGGCGCCCGGCCAGTGATCTCGACCTCCATCTTTGTTGATCTTTGGTGTGCGGCCGAATTCACCGAGGGTAACCACAAGTGTGCTTTCCAGCAGGCCCCGACGCTCGAGATCGATGATAAGAGCAGCCAGGCCCTGATCAAATTTCTGCATGAACTCACTTTTGCAGGTCTTAAAGATCTCCCGGTGATGATCCCAGCCACCATAGTTGATGGTGACAAAGGGAACGCCTACTTCGACGAGACGACGTGCCAGTAGCATGCGCTGCCCGAGATCATGACGTCCATATAAGTCACGGGTTTTTTCGTCTTCCAGATTGATGTCGAAGGCTTCTTGAGCAGGCTTCGAGGCGATCAGATCAACCGCCTTGCCATAGAAGGTATCAAAACTCACGGCTGGATCGTCTGCCTGGGCATCGTGGATACGCTTCATGCGGTCCAATGAGGCACGAAGTTCGCGTCGTGACAGGCCACGTGCCTCGGAGATGTCAGTAGGCAGCACCACATCACGCACTTTGAAACCCTTTGAATTGGGATCGCCTCCGGCGACGAATGGAGCATGTTCAGCCCCGAGGAAATTCGGTCCACCGCTGCGCGTGATGCTGGGTAGCGTCATGTAGCCGGGGAGTCCGTTTTGCACCCCGCGTTTATAACTAACGACACTGCCAAAAGAGGGATGAAAGGTGACAAAGGCACCACAGCCGACTGGCACGGGGGTGGGCGCACCTGTCATCATGTAATGATTGCCACCGCCGTGGTTCGGATCTTTGTGCGTCACACTGCGAAGCACTGTGAATTTGTCGGCTGCCTTTGCGAGATGGGGGATGCTTTCGGAGAAGTGGACGCCCGGAACGCTGGTCTTGATCGGCTTATAATCGCCACGGATGTCTGATGGAGCGTCTGGCTTCGGGTCAAACATCTCATAGTGCGACGGACCACCATCAAGCCAGATGAGAATGCAGTTCACTGGCTTGCCGATTGACGGTTGGGGAGCCGTGTCAGCCATCGCTTTGGCTCGCAACAGATCCGTGAAGCCAAGGCCGCCGCCAGCAGCGGTCAGACCTAGCTTCAAGAAATCGCGGCGGAGGTGGCCAGCGCAGTTGTGGGTGATGCGAGACATTCTTTTCAGGGCAAAAGATGAAGAAGTTACGGCCGCTGAATGAGATTCTTGCGAATACGCAAAAAAGTCGGGCTCAATGGTTGAACACAAACTCCGCTGAGTTCAGCAAGCTCCAAAGGATGTCTTCGATGGCGCTTTGTCGTGTCGCATCCTTCGCGGTGAAGACGCTGAGCGCGATTTTTTGCTCCTCGGCATCGGGCAGGCGTGAGAAGCAGGCGAGATAGAGTTCTTCGATGATTAGCTCGGGTTTCGCCTCACTTTTGGCGAGGCGGGCGGCTCGACCTTGGGCGTTCACGAGCATCTCTTGCAGTTTCGTGGAGTTCATGAGGTGCAGCGCCTGCACAACGCTTGGCTTAGCGTCGCGTTCGCAGGGGCACTCAGCACTGCTATTGGGGCGACCAAAAGCGTCCATGAATTGGCTATCGAGCTTGTGATTCCATGTCTGCTTCGCCAGCACGTCGGGGGGCAGGCCGGTGAAGCTCTCTTTGATCTCGGTGACGGCGCAAACGGCATCGAGCAACGTCTCGGCGGGCAGTCGACGGCGGTAGCTGCGGCTGTAGTTTTTTAAATCGGATGCGTTGGTCTCATTGGGTAGGCTGCTGAGACGGTAGATCTGCGAGCCCATGATGGTGCGCATGAGATGCTTCAAATCGTACCCGTGCTGTACGAAGTCGGTTGCCAGCCAGTCGAGCAAAGCCTGATTCGTGGGCGGATTCGATGCGCGGAAGTCGTCAACGGGATCAACGATACCGCGGCCCATGAAGCTGGACCACACGCGGTTCACGATGGCATGCGCGAAGTGTGGGTTTTTTGGATCAGTCATCCAACCCGCCAGAACCGCTCGTGGGTCCTGTGATTCGGCTATGGGGATTTCCTTGTCGGCAGGTGGACGTGGCTTCAGCGACACTTTGGTGACTGGATGCTCAATGCTAGCCGTGCCTGGTGCGAACCATAGATGTTCAGGCTCGCCACTGATTGGCGCTGAGATGCCCTGGCCCTTGCGTTTCATCTGCGTGAAGAAAGCAGCCATCTGATAGTAGTCGGTGAGGTCCCATTTTTCCGTTGGATGATGGTGGCACTTCGCGCACTCGAGACGGATGCCGAGGAAAATTTGGCCGATGAAGGTCGCGGCATCGACAGGTTCGCGTTTGTCGCGCCAGATCGCCACAGGGCCGTTCTTGTGCGTGTTGCCTTCGGCGGTGAGGAGTTCAGTCACGAAGCGGTTCCACGGCTTGTTTTCGCGAAAACTCTGGCGGATCCACTGGTCGAGTAGATAGACTGGCTTTACGCCGACACGCGATGGATTTGGACGGATGAGATCGCCCCACTTGATGGCCCAGTGATCGGCCCATTCCGGGCGTTCGAGCAATTGATCAATCCACTGCTCATGCTTCGATGGATTCGTGTCGGCGAGGAAGGCGCGGGTCTCCTCCACCGTCGGCAGCATGCCGATGGCATCGAGTGCGGTCCGGCGGAGGAACTCCGCATCGCTACAGGTATCGCTCGGCAGGTAGCCGACCTTTTGCAGGCGGGCATAGACGAGCTTGTCGATTTCGTTGCGCACTGGCAGCTTGGCGTAGCGTTCTGGCGGTAGTCTTTTTTCCGCAGGTACATCGACACGTGAGATGGCCACCTGACCCATGTAGCGTGCGACGATGACGGTCTCCCCGCTTTCGGTCGAAGCCCTGA
The DNA here is from genome assembly GCA_044355075.1 of Prosthecobacter sp. Classification (GTDB taxonomy): domain Bacteria; phylum Verrucomicrobiota; class Verrucomicrobiia; order Verrucomicrobiales; family Verrucomicrobiaceae; genus Prosthecobacter. The sequence goes on along the minus strand of JBIKYV010000159.1, from coordinate 3,653 downwards.
CCTTTCCGGTCTCATTGACGCTAGCGATGGCTTTTTCGGAGGAAATGTAGTCCGCCAGATCAGTCACATCGCGTGTGGATCCATCGCTGTACTTCGCTGTGACCTTCAGCGCGAGTGCTTCATTCTTGCGGTACGTTTTCTCTCCCGGCGTGATGGCGATCTCTGTGAGAAGCGGTTGATTCGGCACTTCATAGGGCATGCCCTGGCGAATCCATTCTGTCACGGTCTTCGCCCATTCCGAGTCTGGCTCGAAACGCTGGCCGCCTTCGTGCTGCACGCGCACGGTGGCTTTTTGCAGGATGAGGCTGTCCTCTGGATGCGCGGGAAAGACGCGCCGACCGCGCGAGTCGTTTACGAATTCCGTGTAATCGCCCTTTGGATCGAAGGCGAAGATCGAAAGCCGGAAGCCCGCCTGCCCGCTCGATTTCGCATGGCAGGAGCCGAGGTTGCAGCCAGCCTTGGTGAGGATAGGCAGGATGTCCTTTGTGTAGGAGAGCGTGGCGGGCTTTGCCGCGTCCGCTTTGGTCTCGGCGGTGAGTTTAGTGACGATGGCCTTTTCATCGAGTTGCACGACCTTGCCAATGTCGAGCGCGACAAAAGTCGTTTTCCCATCCGCAGTGAGTGCGGCTGCATATGGCAAGGAGCCGAGCGTGGCTAGCTTACTCGATTTACCACTGCTGAAGGCCAGGCGGACGCCGTCGTGGGTTTTGAGCTCGGTGATTTGAAAGACACTGCCAGCGTCGGTGAGATAACTGAGAGCGGTAGAGTCGGGCGACCACATGACCGCGTTCACGGGTGCTGATTTGTCGCCGAGGAGCATCAGCATTTCCTTGGTGGCGATGTCCCAGACTTTTAGTTCTTTGTCTGCGCTGCCGGTCGCGAGCCATTTGCCGTCGTGGTTGAAAGCAATCGCTGTGATATGGCCGACATGGCCCTCGATTTTGGCGATTTCCTTGAGTGTGGCCGCGTCCCAAACCTTTGCGAGGTTGTCCGCGCCGCCGGTCGCGATCTGTTTGCCATCTTTGCTAAGTGCGAGGCTCAAAATGTTGTCTGAATGTGCTTCGATGGTTTGCGCTGGTTTCGGTTCGCCGAGCTTCCAGCGATGCAACACCCCCTTCACACCCGTGGGGCCGTCTGCGAGGATCAGCGTCGTTTTGTCGGTAAGGAAGGTTAGGCCCGTCACGCGGCCTTCCAACGGTGCCGCGAGCTTGTGAGCTACTTTCCAGTCGGCCGAATTCCAGACCAGAACGCTGCGATAGCCTCCGGCGGCTAAACGCGTGCCATCGCTATTCCAAGCGAGCGATTGGATCAAATCCTTGTGGCCTTCTAGCGTGGCGATGACCGGTAAATCCTTCATTTTGGCATCACGCACGATGACGCGATTGCCGATGCCCGCCGCGAGCCATTTTCCATCATTGCTGAGCGCCAACGCCGTCGCTGGAGCATGTCCGGGCGGCAAAGCGGCAAGTTTGTCCGCCGGTGTCAGTTCGCCGAATTTCTTCAACGCCGCCACATCCCACGCTGCACCGGCCTGGACCCACGATTTGAGCAGGTTGATCTGCTTTTCCGGGAGCTGCTTCTTCGGCGGCATGTGCTCATCGCCCTCTGCCGTGAGCGAGGAGATGATTTTGCCCGATTGGATGGCCTCAAGCGCCGCTTCACGCGTTTCGAGCGAGAGATCGCCTTTTTTCTTCTCCGCATTGTGGCAGCCCATGCATTGCGTTTTAAGCAAACCCATTGCCTGCGCCGTAGGCACAGGTTTTTCCTCTGCGGCAAGCGAGGTGATGAAGATCAAAGGCAGAAGTCGGCGTAGCATGAGCGCCGCAGACTACGGACCATGAACTGCGGCTCTTGCCAGAGGCTAGCGGCGATGCGCTTTGAAAATGAACCCGTGGGCAAGGTATCATGGGCCTAGCCATGAAGATATGACCTGCCTGAGGGTGCTCGCCTTTTTGGGCGATATCGCTTTACTACCGTTGGAGTGGGTTCACGGCTTGGTGCTTTCGGTCTTCACGGTGATCAAAGCCTGCGGTAGCGCTTTTTTCAGCGCGTCAGCTCCCGTTTTGGTGACCTGGGTCTGGAAGAGTGTCACGGACCTGAGGCTGGAAAGACTGGCCAAATGCTTTAGGCCTGCGTCGCTGATCTGAGTGCCAAAGAGGTTGAGCGTGCGCAGGTGCTTCAGGCTGGACAACGCCTGTAGCCCTTCATCCGTGATGCCCGTCTGTCGCAGGTCTAGGGCTGCGAGGCGGCTGAGTTGGGCTACGGTCTTCAAGCCTGCATTGGTGATGACGGTGCGGCCGAGATCGAGCTGGGCAATGTGATCTTTAAGCGGCAGGAGGATTTGCAGCTTTGCATCATCGCACTTTGAGACACCGGTGAGAAAGTCGGCGCGCAGCAGCGGGCTGTCGGCCTTTAGGCTGTAGAGCTGGGCACCGCCTTCTTTTACCTTCGTCAAGATGGCATCCTGTGCCGGAGGTAGGTTCTTCGCCAGCTGGGTGTAAAAGACCTCATGCTCGCGCGGACCTGCCGGTTTGGCCGCCGCAGGTGCAGTGGCCTCGGCGGGTGCGCCCTCGAGATTGCCTTTCCAGCCCCCGAAGTCGGCCCCGCCTTCGATCCACTCCTTGAGCAGGGCGATTTCTGCGGCAGTCATAGGGTCACCTTTGGGGGGCATGAACATGTCATCGTCCTTGGGAAGGTTGACGACCTCGTGCATGTAGCTTTTTGCCAAGTCTTTTGGCACCAGAGCTGGGCCGGTCTCCCCCCCCTTGAGCATGGCCCAGGCGGCATCGAGGCGCAGTCCTCCCTTGGGATTCTTCTTTTTGCCATCGACCACAGTCGGGGCACTGTGGCAATCGAGGCACTTTTTCTGCAACACAGGCAGCAGATCTTTTTCAAAGTTAACCACCGCGTGAGAGATGGGCGCGATGGTGCAGGTGGCGGTGTAGGCAAGCCACAGGGAGGTTTTGGCAAAGGAGGGCATATGAAAATCAGAAGTTGGTGGAAGTTAGGGACGTATCGAACCGTGAATCGTCCACAGGCGCTGGAAACGGCTTGCCTCGATGCTTTTTTCCAGGAAAACGTGCCAGCACTGATCACTATGCCCCAGTCCACCAATGTTGAACACGCCCTCCGTCGCTCCACTCTGGCCATTGTGATGGGAGGTGGAGCTGGAACGCGGCTTTATCCACTGACCAAGGATCGTGCAAAGCCGGCGGTGCCTTTGGCGGGCAAATACCGGCTGGTGGACATTCCGATTAGCAACTGCATCAACTCCGGCGTGCGCCAAGTTTTTGTGCTCACGCAGTACAATAGCATGTCGCTGAATCGCCACATTGCGCGCACCTACAAGTTTGACCAATTCACTCGAGGATTTGTCGAGGTTCTGGCGGCTCAGCAGACGCCTGAAGGAGAGCGATGGTATCAAGGTACGGCAGACGCCGTGCGACAGAACTTGCGTTATTTTATCGAGAACGATTACGACTATTATCTGATCCTCAGTGGGGATCAGCTTTACCGTATGGATTTCCGCGAGGTCATGACTCAGCACATTAGGACAGGGGCCGAGTTGACGATCGCTACGCTGCCTGTCTCGGCGCAAGATGCGACGGGCTTTGGTATTATGAAAACGGAGCCTGGTGGCCGCATTCTTGAGT
>JBIKYV010000181.1:0-7025 GCA_044355075.1 Prosthecobacter sp. | reverse complement strand
GCGATTGCAGCTATTTCATCGCCACGGCCAGCATGGATCATTCGTTGAGCCAAGTGCTCAGCCGCTTCAAGGCTGAGACTTTCATTCAGCGTCATCAAGGCTTGCAGTGGCGTGTTACTGCGAGCACGCTTGATGCAACTGGCTTCACCATTCGGCACGTCAAAGGTGCTAAGAAAAGGGTAGGGCGTGCTGCGCCGACGGAAGACATACACACTCCTTCTATATTTTTGACTATCTGTCTCAACCTTCCATGGGAAGGGGGCATAGCTTACAGGCTTTTGAAACAAATACTCCGGTGCAGGCGGCATGACTCCACGGCCACCAAGCTCATTATTAAGTAGGCCACTGACCACGAGCTGAATATCACGTACGATCTCCCCATCAACCCGAAACCTAGGGCCACGAGCGAGAAGTCGGTTGTAGGGATCTTTTTCCAAAAGTTCTGCGGTGATACAGCTATCCTGCTGATAGGTCTGACTGGTGACGATGAGCCTATGGAGATATTTGATGCTCCAGCCATGATCCATGAATTCGCAAGCTAACCAATCTAGTAACTCCGGATGACTAGGCTTGGCACCTTGAATGCCGAAATCTTCAGGAGTCTCCACGAGGCCGATGCCAAAGTAGCTTTGCCACACGCGATTCACCCAAGCTCTTGCTGTTGTCGGTGCATTACGAGCCGCAAGCCATCGAGCGAATGTCAGCCTTGATCCATCAGCATTCGGTGGCAATGGATTCAAAACCTTAGGCACGCCATAGTGAACACGCTCACCTAGCTTGAGGAAGTCTCCACGCTTCAAGATATGGGTCATACGTGGCTGCTCTCGCGTATTCAGGACGAGCGTCGTGGTGCCTTCGGGATGTTGCTTCCAGAGTGATTCTATTTCATCGCAAACTGATTTCCACTCAGCAACCGTATTTCGAAAGATCGGAAAAGGATCTTTGTTACCATACAAGGGATCGGCTTCTACATCGGAGGAATCTGAGACACTGATGCGGTAGCGCCCAAGGTTCATCGTCTGTAGGTCATCACTGTTCCAGCCGCCATGCTTCATGCTCAGACTGATGGTTAACGCCGAGGTATCTGTGATCTGCATGGGCGAATCGAGCACAAAGACAGCATTGCGCGGCACGTTACGACGTCCAGGGCCCGCATCAATGCCCCACGCCGTCTCTGCTTTGCCATCAATCGCGTAGAAGATTGGACCCGTGACACGGTTGTCCTTCGCGGCATTCTGATCTTTGGCAAAAGCAACCAGTGGTGTATTTTCAGGTTCACCAAAATCGGCGGTAGCTCGGCTAAATTTCAGTGATGTATTCTTACCATTCACCTTCGCTGTCACCTGAAACTCTGTGAGTGCAGCCGTACCTATTTGAGAGCGACCTGGACCATACGCCGGTAAATTTAGATCATTCATCAACTCCAGACGGAATGAAGCGATCTTCAGAGGTTTCTCCATTTTCACATTGAACTTCACTTCACTCTTTGTTGGCGCATAACCTTGCGCGAGGATGCTACCATCAGGCTGACGCAGCGCCTTTTCTCCACCACTTGGATCATCCTCAAACCTCAGCGTAATCCACTGCGGCTGCGCTTTTAGAGCCTTCTGCCAAGCATTCATGCGTTGTTTCCAATCGGAATGATCATGTTGGAGTTTTTTATTAAGCTCACGAACTCGCTGAAGGATTTGTGCGCGCTGCATCTGCTCACTCCTGGTGTAAACGACATGCCAAGGTTCATTGTCGTTGTTCAAAAAAGAGAACATTTGATAATACTCATCCTGAGAGATCGGGTCATACTTGTGGTTATGACACTGGGTGCAGCCAATGGTAAGACCGAGGATACTTTTTCCGATCGTGTCCATGCGGTCGAACATGGACTCCATGCGGAACTGCTCAGGATCGACACCACCCTCCTCGTTGATCATGGAATTGCGCAGAAAACCAGTCGCCACAATTTGATCCTGCGTCGGGTTCGGAAGTTGATCTCCAGCGATTTGTTCAATGATGAATTGATCATAGGGCAAGTCGCGATTGAAGGCGTCAATCACCCAATCCCGGTAAAACCAGATGAATCGCATCGGGTCCTTTTCATAGCCGTTTGAATCCGCATAATGAGCTGCATCCAACCAGTGCCGCCCCCAGCGTTCTCCATAATGCGGACTTCTCAAAAGCTGATCTACCAGGACCTCATAGGCCGATGGTTTCTGATCCACGGGAGGCGGAAGACCGACTAAATCCAAATAAAGTCGCCGCACACGTTTCTCGAGCGAGGCTACTGGTGAAAGTTTTAGACCTTCTTGATTCAAGCGATCCTGAATGAAGGCATCAATCGGATGCTGGCCGGGCTGACCAGGCACTTTGGGTTTGATCGGTGGCTTGAAGGCCCAGTGATTGGTCTTGGTTTCTAGCTTCACACTGGCACTCTCAGGCCAGTCAGCTCCTGCCTCGATCCATGCTTTAATCAAAGCAATTTCTGCGACTGAAAGTGGGTCACCTTTTCGGGGCATGCGCATTTTCGGATTCCGGCCCTCAATGACATGAACCAGAAGGGAATTCGCGCTATCCCCAGGCTTGATGGCGAGACCAAAATCACCGCCCTTGAGCGCACTAGGTTTATGATCGAGGCGAAAGGCAGCTTCTTGCTTGCTAGGTCCGTGGCAGGAGTAACAACGGTCCTGCAAGATAGGTTGAACCTCTTTGACAAAGTCAACCGCAAGCACCGGCAGAGCCACAGAAAGAGGCAGAGCGAAAAATTTCCACATGCTTAGCGATACGCAAAATCCTATAAATTCTCACGACCACACGCATGGAAGATTCGGGGCAGGGGGCTCGTCTTCACAGGCCCTTCCCAGGCTTTAACCAATAAAGAACACTCATGCGCACAGCGATACCATTTTCGACCTGCTGATTGATCAAGCTGCGCTCGTAGTTCATGCCTCGATCCGTGATCTCGACCCCACGATTCACTGGGCCTGGATGCATGAGCCAGAGACCACGTTCACGCAGAACTTCCACCCGTGCATCGGTCAGTCCATAGCAGCGATGGTACTCAGCCGCACTCGGGAAAAAGGGCTCATCCATGCGCTCACTTTGAACCCGGAGTAGGTAGATCACGTCCGGGCACCATGCCAAGGCATCATCCCAGTTTCCAAAAAGAGGAATCTCTGCAGGCGTCTCCCGTGGCATCATCGAGCCCGGGGCCAAGTAGGCGACGCTCATGCCTTGGCGCCGAAGGATCAGGCTGGTGCTCCGGGCAACGCGAGAGTGCTGAATATCGCCCACGATTAGCGCACGAGCGCCACGCAGATTTTTGAACTTTTCACGAAGCGTGAAGGCATCAAGCAAAGCCTGGGTCGGATGAGCATGCCATCCATCTCCAGCATTGATGACACTGGCTCGCGTATTTCTGGCGATCAACTCTGGAATACCCGACTGCTTGTGCCGAACAATAATATAATCCACGCGCATCGATTCCAGCGTCTCAACGGTATCCAAGACGGATTCGCCCTTCACAACGCTCGAGGACTCAATGTCAAAGTGAACCACATCGGCAGAGAGACGCGTAGCCGCGACGTCAAAAGAAGAGCGTGTCCGTGTGCTTGGCTCATAAAATAGCGTCAGCACGGATTGCCCCTTCAGCGTGGGCACCTTTTTGACCGTTCGCTTGAAGAGGTCCTTGAAGGGCACGGCGTTACTGAGCACGAATTCAATTTCCTCATCTGTGAGGGAGGCGATGTCGAGGAGGTCTTTCCGTGGAGTCATACAGAGTCAGTCAATCAGGGCGGGGAAAAAGAAACCAAAGGAGCCTAGCAGAGCTTCTGCTCCCAAGATGTGACAAAAACTTCGTCGCGTCCATCGACCGACGAAAAGCACACATTCACACGCTCTTCACGTGGCAGATCCACCCGAATTCCCGCATAATCTGCCTGAAATGGCATCTCGCGGCCCGGACGATCCACCAGCACAGCTAATTCCACACAGCCTGGACGCCCAAAGCCCAGCAGCTCATCCAAAGCCGCACGGCAGGTGCGCCCGGTGTGGATGACCTCGTCACAAAGAATGACCACCGCGTCATCCAGCTCAAAACGAATATCGGAACCTTCTAGCTTTGGCAGCACTGTAAAAGACTTCAGGTCATCGCGATATTGGGTGATGTCAATGCGACCCAGATCCACCTCACGCCCGAGATTGCTCAAGCGCTTAGCCAGCTCTTCAGAAAATGGAACCCCACGCCGATGCACGCCCACTAAAGCTAGGCGGACTTCTGGACTCCAGCGCAGATGTAACTGGCTGGCGATCTCGTCCAGGCAACGTGAAATACCAGAGGTATCGAGAAGCTGTCGTGACTGGGCTGGTAAAATGGGCACGCATGAGAAAGACGCGCCATCCACCGAACGTCAACGCCAAAAACCATCAGCAGGGGCGTATTCACGAGCTAAAGTTTAACCTGCATAGCGGCAAAACAGTATCTTTTAGCCCATATCATTAACTACAAACAATATATGTAATGAAAAATCGAATAGGGAAGTGAAGTTGCTGAACGCAAAGCCCCATCCCAGATGTGAGCTAGCTTGTCGCCCTTTCGCCCTTCCTTTTGCATCATTCATCAAATGCTCTGGTTGTTTTCGACACAATAACTACACCACTCGGATTACTGCCCAGAATTTGTTTTTATGATTGCTGTGATACCCCAAGCTCATAAGCACATCCACATGTGATGATGGCGCATGGTTCATGGTCGATATTTTTGTGTTATTTAAGCCTTTCTTGTTGCGCTTCGCTTAACTTGCCGCAGAGTCGTGGCCCCTCCCACCTGGAGGTCATGTTTCGGGACGTAGCTCAGCCTGGTAGAGCGCTTGCTTTGGGAGCAAGAAGTCGTGAGTTCGAATCTCGCCGTCCCGACCACTTTCAGCCCCTCACCGGGGTCTCTGATCCTGCATCCAGGTCTCCTACAATGGCATCCGACCTTCTGAATATCACGATTTCTGCTTTTCGGGACCAAGGCTGGGCTTTTCGATCCGTCAGCGGTGTAGAGGTCATTGAATCAGAATTTGAAGCACATCATGCAAAGGTGCCTCTGCATGTTCAAGTGTATCCAGACGCAGGTGTTGTCTGTGTAGTTGCTAGACTAAGTCTGCCTGTGCCTCGTAGCCATCGGCTAGCAGCCTGTGAGCTAATGATGCGCACAAACAAAGAACTCAATGTTGGCAATTTCGAGGTCGATTGGGATGATGGTACGGTGATGTTTCGAGTGACAAACATCTTTACTGTAGACCAGGCTGACCCGCGTGTGATTGCAGGCCTAGTTCACACTGCGGTGGCTGAGGTCGATCGCTTAACTCCATTCATGGGCGAAATTTGTCGCACACCTAAAGGTGAGCTTCTGCTGCTAAATATCGCCAAACTGATGCAACGCACAGAGCTTTTGCCTCCACCCTCAGAGCTTTTAGGGCAAGCTGGCTGAGTTCATTTAGCAAAGAAGCATTTCCCTCAGTCGGTTATTCTGTGGAACATTGTTTGCTTTTTCATAGCACCTGAAGCGAATTGGTAATGACGCCTCACATGCGCTACCTGCTCCACAATCATCCAGCCTTTCCCGGTCTTCTTTCCAAGGAGGATCTACATGTGCTGATCGAACGTGGCACGTTAGCACGCTGCGACTTCTGCACTGACATTCATACGGCAAGAGATCATACCGTCGGCGAAGTCATCGACGACCCATCAATCAGCCGATCCAGACGCACTTCCCGACTTGAACGACCTTCCTACCGCGAGTTTCGGGCGGATGAAGATCTAGAAGTTGGCGATGATGAGCCCATAAGGCTAACGCAAGCGATCGAAACCACTGAGTATCCCCTACCCTCTTTAGTCATGCCCCCCAAGCAGGCTGAAGAAGAAGACTTGGATGATGACTTATCAGATGAAGGTGAGGAAAGTAGCAGCCCGTACAATGACTCGGAATGGGAAAATTTATACTTCATGGCCCACCCATCATGGCTGTCTTACTGGAAGCCATTAATACTGGTTCTCCTTCTCGGCACTGCTGCGATTTATCTTCGATTCATTGACGAAGGTTGGGCACTCATGCTTGGCCTCTGTTCTTTTGCTACGCTGATCGTATTAGCCATTGCAAGGAGATCGCACGATTACATCGTCACAGACGAACGTATCGAGTACGTTTGGGGCATCCTCGGGCGCAGCTCGAAAGAAGTTCGTATTTGTGACATCCGTAGCTTGAATGTCAGTGAAAAGGGCTTTCTTGGACTTTTGGGCCTTGGAAGTTTAGAGGTCTCATCGGCCAGCTCCGCAGGTATCGAAGTGCAATTCAAACATCTACGTGGCGCGCACAAAGTCAAAAAAATCATCCGCAAGCTTCAACGCGAACAGTCTTCCTGAGTCGTCTCAGAAAAGCAAGACGCCTCAATAGACCTGATCGTAATGGCTCACAATTTACTTAGCAGGTGGCGGGGTCTGCTTCGGATGCCCCCCCAGAACGACAACAGAAGTTTTCGCTTCCGTGGGAAAATCAGCAGGCAGAGCTGCCGTGAGTACGACTTGACCCGTCGCAGCCCATTCGACACCACGCTCAAGGATTTCGTAAAAGCCTCGGTCAAGCATGGAGTAATCCGCATGACCTAAGGTCGTGTGCATCACCCTACCCTGCCCGTGCTGGATCACCATTAGGTTGGGCTCTTGCTCCGCCGTCAGATCTGATTTGGCGGTGGCTAGGATTTGTAGATTTTCAGCCGGGCCTCGTAGACGGCTGTAAAGTTCGTCTTTGCAATGAAGCCAGCGCGATGGCAAGCCACGGGTAATTGGATGCAGGCTATCCTGGATTTCCACAACGAACTCGTGCTGCGGACCATGGGCACCTCCAGCACCTGGTCGAATGTCACGGTAGAGTTTTCCATCTTTTACATACAACCAGGGACCCGATTGTTCATTGCGCCCACCCCAGCCACCGACTCCAATCATCTCATTGTAGGCCTTCCACTCAGGAAAGGCGTTGTTGGCAGCATGAA
>JBIKYV010000158.1:0-8685 GCA_044355075.1 Prosthecobacter sp. | reverse complement strand
GAGCGATATCTCGGTGCCGTGCTCACAGACGATGCGCATGCATTGTCTGATCTGTTCTCTGACATAGTCCATGAAGCCGCAGGCGAGTTAGCACTCGATCCCGGTGCGGACAAGACCTCCAACGGTGTCTCCGTTCGTGAAGGACCTCCGCCGCCTGGGACGAAGATCATCCAAAAGGAGCCAGAGGACTAACAGTCAAACCTTTCGTCAAAGAACCCCTGATTGAAGATTATCTCATGAACCCATATCTCACTCGCATCATGGTGTGCGCACTGACGCTCACGTTCACCGCCAATGCATCAGCGCAGAGCAATACGCCCTCGCCCGGCAGCAAACCCGAGCGCATCTGGCACAAGGCAAACTTCCCAGATTCGGAAAGCTGCGAGGCCATTGTTTTCGATCCGCAAAATCCGAAACGAATCGTGATGGGCACACGGCCAGGCGGGCTGTGGGAATCCACCGACTCGGGAGATTCCTGGTCGCCGGTAAAGACCATCATGCCCTCTGCGCTCCGCTACGGGTTCAATCCGGGCAGCATCGTCGCGCATCCCCGCGTGAAGGACCTGTGGTTCGCGGGAGTCGAACAAAATGGCGCTTATCGCAGCCGCGATGCCGGTAGAACCTGGGAGCAGATCAATGTTGGGTTGAAAAAAGGAAACCAACTCAACGGCATCTCCTTTGCGTTCGATCCCACCGATGATGCGACCATGTTTTATGGCGCGGATGGCGGACTTTTCAAGAGCACCAACTTTGGTGACAGTTGGACGAAATGCACGCGTGGTCTGCCAACAGGTGCCGGTGGCAATACGACAGTGTCCCGCATGGCCACCGACCCGGTGAGTGGAGCTCTCTATGCCGCGTTCTATGCCGTCGGCAAAGGTGAGCAACCTGGCATCTACAAGTCCACGGACTGTGGCGAAAGCTGGCAGTGCATCAACAACGGCATCGAAACCGGCCGCGACGAGACGATGCTCAAGGGAATAGAAGCCTATTCAAAGAAGATGGCTGATTCCCAGACTGATCGTTCGCTCAGCGTTTCCGGCTGGTATGACGACAAGGCGTGGTCCTATGATCTGCAAATGTCTCCTGCCGATCCCAAATTGTTATTCGCCGCCGCATATCGTGTGCTCTATCGCACCGATGATGCAGGTCAGCAATGGCGCAAATGTGAGACGGTCGCCGGACCTCGTAGCGTTGCCTTTCATCCGAAGAACCCGAAAATCATCATGGCTTCGGGCCTCAAATCCATCTGGATCAGTCAGGATTGTGGCGAGTCATGGAGAGACATATCGGCGGGGCTGAACGATCCACCAAAGCCGGTGAAGCCGCCCAAGATCATCGAGCTCGGCAACGGCCTGAAAGGTCAGTTTTACGAGACGACGGATCACTTCACCCCGAACCTGCTCACCTTCGATCCGGCTGGAGAGCGATTGTTTGCCCTCACCACTCAAGGGTTGTGGGTCGCCGATCTAGCGACAATCAAGTGAAGCCGCCGCCGAAATGGCGCTCGATCCCGGTGCCGACAAAAGCTCCAGCGGCGTCTCCATCAGCAAAGGCCCCTTGCCGCCGGGCACGAAGGTGATCCAGAAGGAGCCGGAGGATTGAAAAAGTGGTTTCGGCTTTAGCCGAATCATTCGTCGCTTGATGCGGCTAAAACCGCAGCCACTTTTTAAGACCCATGCGCCGCTCCATCGTCCTCCTCTGCATCGTCATCTGCCTCATCGCGTTGTGGCTGATGCGGACGGCTTTTCAGCCGAAAGAGCCGGTTTCCGCGCCCAAAGTCGCGACTGTGCCCCAAACAAGCATTTCAGCGCCAACACTGCCCAAAGCCGAAAAACCTCCGGCAGCTCGAAAGCCGCTCCAAATTGCCTCGAAGGGCAAAATCCGCCTCAAGCCAGGTGAATCGGCCGTGTTGGGGTATTGGGAGATTGCTCCCGGCATGAACGGCATGGCCATCGTGACGCCGGAGACCACTCCTGAGGGGCATGTGAAGATGACGTCCAAGCTGCTGCACTTGTCCGATGAAGCCGTGTCGGACGCGGATGCGAAGGACCTGTTTCCCGACATTTTCGACTTCGAAAACTACAGCGCCATCGCTCCCGAGCGGTTGCGCGGACTGCAAGACGCCCTTCAAAGCACTCGCGGCGTGGACATGCTCTCGATGCCCAGCTTGGTCAGCCAGCCCGGGCAACGCGCCATGATCTCCATCGGCAACTCGAACGAGTCCATGCTGTCGCTGAGCCTTCAGGCTGATCCTGTTGGTGATGATGGAAGCTACGATCTCAGTCTGGAGCTTCAGCGGCAGGAGCCATGAAGTCCCAAGACTGCGGTTTCCCACAGAGTGGGCTCATCACCGATCTTGATGCATGCAGATACCTGCTGTGGTGAACTGAATCTGTGAGAACTCCGGTTTGAGGACCGATGGCAGTATTCTCACAAAATTTGGCGGATCATCACCATACCTCTGCACGTGGAAGAGATAGCCTGAGAGGCTTCAAACTCTTCCGCCGCATTTCGCACAGCCTTTGTCGCCCCTGCCTTTCATTCTTCGATCATCCTCTCACCATGCTCAAACAGCTCCTCATCGCTCTTTTCTCCCTCGCTGTGCTTCACGCCGAGAAACCTGTTTTGCCGCCGGAGGCGAAGGCTTTGCTGCCGGATGCGCCGCTGGTGCCGACGAAGCCGAAGGCGGAAGAAGGAACGATCACGCCGACGGAGAAGGGTTGGCGGCTCGATTCGCCGGGGAAGCTGGCTCAGAGCTACAATCTATCCGTGAGCCGTCGCTTTGAAGGGGCACTGGCGGAGGGCACGGTCTGTCTCGCGGTGATCAAGGCGCGGACGATTTTCACCGACAAGGAGGACGGCAAGGGGCGCATCACGTTCGCGGTGCAGAACACGCAGGACTACAAGAACACGCCGCTGTGGAAGGGGTGGGTGGTCGGCAAGGAATGGGACACGAGCTTCTTCAGCTTCACCGCCGCGCATCCGGTGCCGGCGGGCGCGGGCCTGGCGAAGCTGAACGCGGGCGAAACGAAGCAGAGCATCGAGGTGGCGGATTTTCAGATCTACACTTTCCCCGCCGGATTCGAAGTCTTCAAAGCGCCGCGCATGAAGGTGACCTATGGCGGTCGCGAACTCGACGCGCCGTGGCGCAAGGAAGCCGATGAACGCATCGCGAAACTGCGTCAGGGCAAGCTCACGATCCGCGTCGTGGATGCGGCGGGCCAACCCATCGCGGGTGCGAAGGTGAAAGTGGCGATGAAGCGGCATTTGTTCGGCTTTGGCAGCGCGGTAGATGTCGGACTTCTCTCCGGTCTCGGCACGACTCTGCCCGCTGCCGATCAGATTCGCTATCGCGACACGGTGGACGAGCTTTTCAGCCGTCTTGTGCCGGAGAACGGCCTGCGCGTGGGCAACATCGACGCCGATAGCGATCCAGCGAAACCTTGGGAAGATGCGGGCCGCCGTCGCACCGGTGCTGCGGTGCAGTGGATGCTGCAGTGGGCGCAGGATCGCAAGATGAGCACGCGGGGGCATTACCTCGTGTGGGGTTATGTCGAGCCATGGGCACGCACCGCGCTCGACAAGGGCGGAGTCGTCGGCCTGCTCGACCGTTATGACCGCCACTTCCGCTTTGTGCTGCCGTTTTGCGCTCCTTATGTCGATGAATGGGACGCGCTGAACCATCCGGTGCCGTTTGTGGAGGCCGATGCGCTCTACAACATCATCGGCAAGGACTTCTACCCCGAGATCTATCGCAAGATGGACGCGATGACGGACAAGCTGCTGTTTGTAAATGAGGACACCTTCAATCCCGATCGCACCGCGGGCTTTGAGAAGCACATCAAGCACATGATTGAAAAAGGCGTCACGCCGGACGGCTGTGGCTTCCAGAGCCACTTCAGCGACTACGCCATCCCCGACATCACACACGAGTGGGACAACTGGCAGAAGTTCGGCGCTCTGGTGAAGCATCTCACCGTCACCGAATACGACCTGCAGACACTCGACGACCAACTCCACGCCGATCATCTGCGCGACATGCTCACGATGGCCTTCAGTCATCCGCAAATGACAGGCTTCGTCATCTGGGGTTTCTGGGAGACACGCCACTGGAAGCCCACCGCCGCCATGTTCAAGAACGACTGGACCGAGCGCCCGGCCGTGCAGGTGTGGCGTGACCTCGTCAAAACGAAGTGGTGGACCACCGCCAACCTCGTCACCGACGCGAAAGGCGAAGCCCCGCTGAGCGCCTACTACGGCTGGTATGACATCGTGATCGAGCATGATGGCAAAACCAAGACCTTTGAGGTCAAGCATGCCTTGAGTGGCGGGAAGCCGCAGTGGCGCCTTGATTGACCCATAGGCTAACTGGGGCGATGCCGATACGCTTGTTTGGGTCTCTAGCGTTGCCGTTTGTGGAATCTTGAACTTTCTTTCAATGGTGCTTTTGATCCGGTAGCGCTATGCCTAAGACCAAACCTGTCTGGAATGATAAGCTCCGCCTTAGCAAGGCGCCGGAGATTAAGCGATTGCATCAGACTTTCGGTGGTATGCCGGAGGGCTGTCAGATGCTGATCGCATCACCGATCATCCTAGATGAACGCATAAGGACGATTCCCGCAGGTCAGACGATGACGGTCAAAGGCTTGCGTGATGAACTAGCAGACCGTTACCGTGCCGAGCATACCTGTCCGGTAACGACGGGAATCTTTTTGAGGATCGTGGCCGAAGCTGCCTGGGAACGATATCTTGCGGGTGAATCCATTCAATCCATCACACCATTTTGGCGGGTTATTGAGCCTAATTCGCCACTGGCTACGAAGCTGGCTTGTGGCAAAGATTTCATCGCTGAACAAAGGAAGGTGGAGGCCGAAGCTGTCGCTAGCAAGGTTTAGGGGCCGATTTTAACTTCAGAGTGGATAGGGGCTGATGTGGAACTTTTCGCCATTTTTGCTCTCGAAGTAACCAAGGCTAACTTTATCACTGAAAAGAGCGACCCAATTGCCAAAGGCATCAAGCGCTAGGGTTGTGTCATAGCTAGCAGCCAGATTCGGCTTGGGTTTTGTAGTTTGGCCGCGCATAGGCTTGGGCGCATCTTCAGGATTCTTTTCCTCCAGCCAGCGAACGAGTGTCCATGGGGCATATTCAAGCCGCACTTCTGCGCTGTATTCTGTCTCCAGACGGTATTTCAGAACATCGAACTGCAATGGCCCTACTGCACCGAGCAAAGGAATGCGCACAAAAGCATCAGGAAGCTCAAATGGTTGAGCAACACCTTCTTTGAGCAATTGATCCAAGCCGTCGCGGAAGCGCTTGAATTTAGCGGTGTTTTCGTTGTGCAGGTAAGCGAAGCATTCGGGCGCGAACCGCGGCATCTCATCATACTTGATGGTGGCATCTTCGGAAAGCGTATCACCGATCTGAAAGCCGTAATTACCCACAAGGCCGACGACATCACCTGCCCAGGCTTCATTGACCGTCTCGCGTTCTTGGGCGAACAATCGCTGGGAATTGCCTAACCGTAGTTTTGCTCCCGTGCGTGTGTTTGTCGCCGTCATGTCCCGCTGGAAGCAGCCACTCACGATGCGGATGAAGGCCACATGGTCTCGGTGGCGTGGATTCATGTTGGCCTGTATTTTAAAGACGAAGCCGGAGAAGGCAGCATCTGTAGGTTCAACGATACGATCTCCCACCAGACGCGGAGCTGGTGGTGGTGCCATTGAAAGAAAGCCATCTAGCATGAGCTGGACACCGAAGTTATTCATGGCGCTACCATAAAAGACTGGCGTGATTTCCCCTCGCCGCACTTTTTCTAGTGAGTAATCTGCACCCACCCCATCAAGCAATTCAAGCTCTTCGCAAACCCGGTCATAGACCAGTGGGGGTAGCGCATTCCGCACGCTATCATCTTCGATACCTTTGACATTGACGGGTGCACGGAACATGCCGCCAACCGTGCGCTCAAAGAGGTGAACTTGATTTGTCTGACGATCAAAGATGCCTTTAAAATCCACGCCATCTCCTAGTGGCCAATTCATTGGGCAGGAGGCGATACCCAGCACACGTTCTAGTTCATCGAGAAGCTCAAGAGGTGGCCGCGCAGGTCGGTCGAGCTTATTCATGAAAGTAAAAATGGGAACACCTCGGCGGCGGCAGACTTCGAAAAGCTTCAGGGTTTGTGACTCGATGCCTTTGCCTGCATCAATGACCATTACGGCGGCATCGACCGCTGTGAGCACCCGGTAAGTGTCTTCCGAGAAATCTTTGTGACCTGGGGTATCGAGCAGATTGATCACTGCATCCTTGTACTCGAACTGAAGCACCGTAGAACTGACGGAAATGCCGCGCTGCTTTTCCAGCTCCATCCAGTCAGAAGTCGTGGCACGCTGGTTCTTTCGTGCCGTGACACTTCCTGCCAGTTGCACGGCACCACCATAGAGCAGCAATTTTTCCGTGAGGGTAGTTTTGCCTGCGTCTGGGTGGGAAATGATGGCAAAGGTGCGGCGGCGAGCGACTTCAGAGGCAGCGGACATGAGCGGGGCAAGGGAACGGGAACGGGCTCCATCGTTTGCCCAACTCATTTTCTCAACCACGAAAATCTCATGTGAGGTTCAGACCGGTGGTGTGGAAAAAACACCTTGCAAGAGCGGCGGCCCTCCCGCACTCTCTGACTGTTCATGGTCCGCTCGTTGAGCTGGACTCATGGTATCCGCTCCATCATTCAGAGTAGCGGTTTCCGCAGGGTGGTGTCCCTCACGAAACTCTCTCTCGGCATTCTTCGGTTCGTCCGAGCTGCCATGGTGTGGTTACCGCGGCAAGGCCGCTCTTTCGTTTCCATCGTCGTTTTTCACCCCTCGCTTAGGCGTCATGCATCTGTGATGCATGGTTTGATCCAGCCCGCACGAGGTCATCCCCATCTATCTCTTAGCATATCCATCATGGCAGGTCACAACAAGTGGTCGAAGATTAAGCGCACCAAAGCGGTGATTGATGCAAAGCGAGGCGGCGTCTTTTCGAAGATGTCCAAAGAAATCACCATCGCCGCGAAGCATGGGGGAGGAAATCCAGATCTCAATGCCCGGCTCCGCAGTGCGATCAGTGCAGCCAAGGCTGCAAATGTGCCGAATGACAACATTGAGCGTGCTATCAAAAAGGGCACGGGTGAGCTGGGTGGAACTATGATCGAAGAGATCACTTATGAAGGCTATGGCCCGGCAGGCGTCGCTTTCATGATTGAAGTGGTTACGGACAATCGTAACCGCGCTGCAAATGATCTCCGCATCTTGCTCTCCAAGAATGGGGGCACGTTTGCAGATGCTGGTAGCGTTGCCTACCAGTTCACGCGTCGCGGTGAATTGCGTCTCGAGAAAGGGACTTTGACGGAAGATGCAGCTATGGAGCTGGCTCTAGAAGCTGGTGCTGATGATGTCCAAGATGGTGGAGATGAATGGTTGCTTTACACGGCCACAGATCAGCTCTTCCAGGTTGTCGCGGCGCTTCGAGAGAAAGGCATCAATGCCAATGCCCCAAAACTGATTTATCAAGCCAGCACGCCCAATGTTCTGACAGATATCGAAACCGCGAAATTGGTCATCAAACTTTACGATCTGCTCGACGATTACGACGATACTCAAAACGTTCATTCTAACTTCGAGATCGACGACAGCATCGCCGACTCTCTTGATTAATCCCACTAAAACATCCATGAGCGACGACATCCAGCCTGAGGAAGCGCCAAAGAAAAAAGCCGCCAAGAAAGCTGCTGCGAAAAAAGCCGCATCTGTCAAGAAGGAGGCTGCCCCAGCCAAAAAGGTTCCGGCGAAAAAGGCCGCAGTAAAAAAGGCGAAAGCCACGAGTGAGCCTGAAGTGATGCTGACTCCGATTGTCGAAAAGGAAGTCGAAGAGTTGCCTCTAGCCGTGGAATCATCTGCTTCACCTCAGAAGCGCAAGCGTCTGAATGCAGTGCAGAAAAAAGCAGCTGCAATTCTCGCCAAAATGCAGCAAGCTCCCGCAGTGAGCTCCGCAGCTGAGGCTGCGATGACAAAATCATCTCCTGCCGCAGAAGTTGAGGTTCCAGTTTCAATCACTGGTGTCGTCGAGAAGTCGGTGGCTGAAACATGGGTATCCGTGCCATCGAGTGCGCGGCAAGTTGAGGCAGAGGCAGCTCCGCAGACCACAGCATCTACTGTTGAAGTTGAGCATGAGGAGGCTGTTGATGATGAAGGTGAACCTAACGCTGAAGAAGCAGGATCGGGGCAAGAGCCCGGACGCAAAAAGACGCGTTGGGAACGTTGGAAAGAACGCAGAGAGCGTTTCAAGGCTGAGAAAATGGCACGTCGATTGGCTCAACAAACAGGTGGTGCCGCTCCTTCTGCCAATAGCTCATCTGCTCCGAATGGCATTAAGCCTCAAGATGAAGATGCTCCATTGTCTGCTGAAGTCGTGCTGGGACCGCCAGAGCCAGCTGAAGGAATTTTGGAGTTGAATTTCAAGGGGCATGGCTTTTTGCGGCTTCGCGATCGCATGTTTGCACAGCATCCTCTTGATCCTTTTGTTCATGGCGATACGATTCGTCAGTTAGGGCTGCGTGAGGGCATGCACGTGAAAGGCATCGCTCAAAAAGGACCGCGAGGCTTGATCATCACAAGCATCAGTGAGGTGAATGCCCGAGTCCCTGAATCT
>JBIKYV010000157.1:0-8708 GCA_044355075.1 Prosthecobacter sp. | reverse complement strand
AGTGGCCGAGTGAGCGCTTCTCAAGGCAGGAGTAGCCTAACTGCTTACACCACGTCAGGGCCGCGTCTTTGACGATGGATTCGGTGAGGGTATTTCAATGTTTTACCTCAGCATTAAACACGCTCATATGGGTAAACGTTCTTGTAGTTCCGGTTGAGATATGAGCCCACGGATGCTGCCGTTAGCAGATTCTCAAATTCGTGTTCAGGAACGCCTTTGTAGGCGTATGTCGAGCCGTTCAGAAATTGGACGTAGACAGTTTGATTTTCTGCATCGTAGCCAACGGCTGCGATGTTTGATGAACTGACGGGTTGCATGTCGGGCATTGGCTTATGTTCTCCTTAGTTGAATGACTGGTTTCTCCAGTTGCGGACGCTGGTTTCGTATACGGCAACATCAGGCTGGGGATTTGCCCACAGCTTCGATGCAATTGGGTCGGAACTGTTCACCGCATTGTCTGCTTGGAAGAATTTCACTCGGGAAGGAATACGGACTGCCTCACCACTGATGATCGCTTCACCCGTTCGCAGGCTTGAGAGCACGTCTGCCATTTCACGGAGTTCATCCTGCATGGCCGATGAAACGTGCCCTTTGTCACGAGTATTCGTCATCCTCAGGGCGATAATCGAGCCGCACTGACTCAGAACTGTCTCGTCTAATTCGGAGGGGCGCTGCGTCACCAGCATCATGCCGACGCCATACTTTCGCCCCTCTTTCGCAATTGCCTGAACCGTTCGTGACGAAATCGAGTCTTCTCCGGATTTTAGGTAGGTGTGAGCCTCGTCCAATACGACAAAGAGCGGCTGCTGTTTTCCGCCGACAAGGGTGGTTTGCCCCCAATAAAGAGCATCGTAAACAATCTTCAGGATTGAGCCCGAGATTGCCTGCATGATGTCAGAAGGGATGGCGGAAAGATCCAAAATCGAGATTGGGAATCCATGTCCAAACCAAGTTGCAAATAGGCTCGGGAGATCACTCGGGGCCTGTCCTTCGAGATCTGGACTATATCCTTCTGGATCGAATAAGAACTGGTATCGTTGGTCGAGCAACCGAGAGCGCATGCCGTCGAGGAATCCGAGTATGCCCTTTGCCTTATTGTTGAGGAACGGCTCTCCTCCGCCCGGCGCTGCGGCCGGGTAGAGATTTGATTTCAGTGTCTCGGGGGCACCTGCCTCAGTTAAATCCATCAGTGTTTCCCGATCCTTGTGGAAGGTCATCCGCTCGAAATTATCCAAATCAAACCAAAGCTGTTTGATTGAAAAGGGTATCGGGCTGTCAGCGGTAATCGCCTGTTCACGGAGTCCTTCGATGTCAGCAGCCCAAGCGCGTTTCATCTCCAAAACCTTTCCACGTATGTAGTCTTCGTTTTGGTCGGATAGCTTACCTGGAAAGATCGCCATCAGTTCCTTGAACGGGAGCGCCCAGAAGGGAACGCAAAGTTCATTCTCATCGCCCGCAGCATTTGCACCCACTCGAAATACTCGGCACTTCCCGGCCAGCGAACTCGCATACTCACCGTGTGGGTCAATCATGAGGACACGCGCGCTTGGGAAGGGTTTTTC
This sequence comes from Prosthecobacter sp., assembly GCA_044355075.1. Classification (GTDB taxonomy): domain Bacteria; phylum Verrucomicrobiota; class Verrucomicrobiia; order Verrucomicrobiales; family Verrucomicrobiaceae; genus Prosthecobacter. Next base: position 7,146 of record JBIKYV010000157.1, on the reverse strand, counting down.
GGCAATCGCTTTAACAACGATGCTGACCGCGTTCGACTTTCCGCTACCGGTAGCGCCAAGAATCGCGCAATGCCGAGAGATGAGCCTGTCCATATCCAACTGTGCAGTGAGCCCTTCCGATGCACTTTGATTCCCAATGATGATCGACGACTGGGCGTTGTAGCCGCCGTAAACAATCCGGAGGTCTTCGTTTGTAACTAGATGAACTTGATCACCTGAGGTTGGAGACTGGAGGACTCCGCGCTCGAAAGATGAACCGATTTGCTCGCCAACCAGAATCATCCTCAACCAGCGGTGGCCATCTGCGATGGACGGATTCTCTTTGTAAGCCATCAACAGCGACTCCGGCATCGCCAGAACACCAGCCTGAGTGATAATCCCATACAGATTCGCGTATCCCAACGGGATCTTGAGAAACGATCCGATTTGCCCAATCCGGTAAACTGTGCCGCCGACGATGGGCATGTTCGACGGGTAGTTGCTCGCCATTTTGATCGTGACGGAATTTCCGCTGACACTTTCAACCTGACCGATGTGTGTGGGATTGTGCTTCATGCGGTCAAAGCGTGCTGACAGGGCCGTCGGATGAGGACAAATCGTTCAGAAAGTCAGTGAGTCTCCGAAAGTCGGGGAGAAGAAAGCGCCCGGTGCCTTCCCAGCGTTCATCACCCTTTCGCTCGCCGGCCTCCTTGGAAGGAGTGGCTGCGTCTTCGTCAAAGTATTGGCTGACCCGGATAGACTCCGTGGTCTTAGGCTCATCTCTCAACCTCCACTCTCCAAATTTCCCGCCGATAACGGCGTGGCGAAGACCATAGACTGACATTTTTCCACCGGTCTCGTGCGTTGCGAGGCCGCGCACGCTGTTGGCCTCGTCTGCGAGACCAAACACACTCTTTTTGTCCTCGGTCCACGTTTCATCGTAATACATCGCGATAACGTGGGAGTTCGCTCCGCGCCTCAGGGATGTAACGAGCCGTTCGTTGATGTGATCATCGCCAAAGGAATATCCGCAGGTGAAAAGAACGGCGTCATCCTGTTGTAGGAACGCGCAAAGGCGGTCGATAAGACCAACGTAGGGCTGTTTTTTCGACGAGTTGTATTTGAGGTGGGAAGGATAGATGAGGATGGAATCCTCAGGGGCAGAGTGCTGCCGAATCACAGCTTTGTCTGTGCTACGATAGGTCCAGCCAAGCGAACCATGCATTTTCCAAAGCTTCACAAGGTGGAGGTAGGCGTCGACATCTTCAACAGCCTCGGGGCAAAAGAACGGCTCAAAGCTGCCAGAGAAGCCGTCGAAATAGGGGATGCCTGACCCTTCGAGGGCAATCTCGAACAAGTAGTCGTAATTCGTAGTGAAGATTTCAGCGGGGAATCGTCGCCTTGCCTTTTGAACCCAATTTGCAAGACGAGCATGCGCTAACTTTTTTCGGTCGGCTGCTAGGAGTGTCTTATGGACTGAAACCAGCTTTACAACACTGGCTTTGACCAGTGATGCCAACATGGTGAACGCAGTTGAATCGAGTCCGTTTAGCTTTCCTGCGCCGATAACCGCTCGTTTGGCTTCGATACTTGAGAGCAGGGTCTCAATGTTGAAAGCAACTTTAAGATGCTCGGTCTCGCTTTGAATTTCCTTTATCGCAGCAGCGAACTCAGGTGAGTGTGAATTCACTTCAGCGACGATGGTCTTCGTCATCTTTTCAATCGCCGGAACAAAGACGCTCGGATGCCCGGTCGCAAATGACGTTCCCGCACCGAACAAGAAACCAATGCGCTTTTTGTCGGAAATCAGGATTTGGTGGATGCCCCGGATGTGCTCGCGCGGATCGTGTGTGTTCATTCTAATTTTGGCTTTGGAATGCTGGTCGTGCTTTTCTTACACTTGAGGTTGGTGCGAACCGCTGAGCTGCTTCGAGTTTGGCTGTGAGGAGCGGCATAGGCAGATAATAAGAATGAATGAATCTTAATGTTTTATATTTAAGTCTCTTGATCAGAATTAAGCAATTTATTGATTAATCGAAATAATCTAAGCTCTATGCTTATTTTGGGGCGCTCGTTTGATGCGCGTGGATCTGCCTAGATGAAATGACGGATACTAACTGTGGAGGGCACCTGTCGCGCACGCTCTCTCTTCTGGATTCTACCCAGGTTGCCAAGGTGATGGGCTGGGGGAGAGGGATGCAGGCGCAAAAAACCTCCCGTCGCTTGCGCAACGGGAGGTGGTGAGGTTGGGGACGGCAAAGGCCCGAGAGCCTAGGCTATGGGGGGAATCAAGCCAGTGCGTTGGCGACGGCTTCGGCGGTGATGCCGAGTTCTTTGAAGACTTGATTGCCGGGGGCGCTGATGCCGAAGCGGTCGATGGCGATGACCTGGCCCTGGGTGCCGACGTATTTCCACCACAAACCGGAGACGCCGGCTTCGATGGCGATGCGCTTGGTGCAGCTTGCTGGCAGCACGCTTTCGCGATACTCGGCGCTCTGGCGGTCGAAGCGCTCGAAGCAGGGGAGGCTGACGACGCGTACGCCGGGCTTGCCTTTGGCTCCTTCGACGGCCCACTGGACCTCGGAACCGGTGGCGATGACGATGGCTTCCAGCGGCGCGGTTTCTTTCACCAGGATGTAACCGCCCTTCAATGTGCCTTCGCGGCGGGTGGCGGCGCTGGCTTGGAATTGATGCGGTAGGTCTTGGCGGCTGAGGGCGAGCAGGGTGGGGCCATCGGCACGGCTGAAGGCGGCGGCGAAAGCGGCGGCGGCCTCTTCGCTATCGGCTGGGCGGATGACATCAAGATTCGGGATGACGCGCAGGCCGCTGACGGTTTCGACCGGTTGGTGGGTGGGCCCGTCTTCACCGACGCCGACGCTGTCATGGGTGAAGATGTAGGTGACGGGCAGTTTTGCCAAAGCGGCGAGGCGGATGCTGGGGCGGCAGTAGTCGGCGAAGACGAGGAAGGTAGCACCGCTGGCGAGGAAGAGGCCGTCATAGGCGATGCCGTTGCAAATGGCTCCCATGGCGTGCTCGCGGATGCCGAACCAGATGTTGCGTCCGGTGGGATGGGCGGCGGAGTAGTCGCCACCGTCTTTGATGTAGTTTTTCGTGGAGCCGAAGAGGTCAGCGCTGCCGGTGATGAGGTGTGGGACGGCCTTGGCGATGTGGTTCAGGATCTCGCCGCCGCTGTTGCGGGTGGCGGCCTTGCCTTCGCCGGAGGTTTCAGGGATGAGTTTCAGCAGGTCTTCGGCTTGTAGGCTGCCTTCGCGGGCGGCTTGGAGTTCAGCGGCTTTGGCTGGATTGGCGGCGGCCCAGGCGGTGAAGGTCTGGTTCCAGGCGGCGTGGGAAGCGGCGCGCTGGGTCTTGAGGTCGGCGAAGTAGGCTTTCACGGCGTCGCTGACGTAGAAATGGGTGCCTTCGGGGATGCCGAGACCTTTTTTGGCAGCGTCGATGAACTTGGCTCCGCCTTCGCCGTGGCCTTTGGCGGTGCCGGCGACTTCGGGGATGCCTTTGGCGATGACGGTCTTGGCGATGATCATCTTGGGCTTGCCGTTATCGGTGGCCTTGGCGGTGTCGATGGCGGCCTTGATGGCATCGAGGTCATGGCCGTCGATGGTCACCGCGTCCCAGCCGAGTGCGGTGTAGAGCGCCTGGGCGTCTTCGCTCTGGGTGACCTTGGCCATGGCGTCCAGGGTGACGTCGTTGGAGTCAAAGATGACGATGAGGTTGTCGAGGCCATTGTGGGCAGCAAAAGCTACGGCTTCACGGGCCACGCCTTCCTGGAGACAGCCATCCCCAGCGAGGGCGATGATGTGGTTGTCGATGATCTTGTGGTCGGCGGTGTTGTACTTCGCAGCGGCCATTTTGCCGCTGAGGGCATAACCGACGGCGTTGCCGATGCCTTGGCCGAGCGGGCCGGTGGTGCATTCCACACCGGGGGTTTCATGAAACTCGGGATGGCCGGGGGTGATGCTGTGCAGCACGCGGAACTTGCTCACGTCATCGATGCTCACCTCATAACCGCTAAGGTGCAGCCAGCCATAGATGAACATGCTGCCGTGACCGGCGGAGAGGATGAAACGGTCGCGGTTCAGCCACTTGGGGTCCGCGGGGTCGCACTGCAGGCTAGCGCCAAAAAGCACCGCGCCGATGTCAGCCGCGCCGAGCGGCAGGCCGAGGTGGCCGGAGGAGCACTTGTGGACGGCATCCATGGCGAGACCACGGGCTTCGTTGGCGGCTTGGGCGAGGAGGGCTTTATTCATGGTCTGATAGCGATGAGCAGTAGGCGTAGGGGATTAAGAAAAAGCGCGCCAGAGGCGGCCAGGCGCAGGGCGCGCCCCTTTACTGGTAGTGGGCAGCCTTTCAAGGTCGAAAAATGGGCTGCGTCGGTCAGGATCGGGTGTGGTGCTGGAGTCCATGAAGCGCAAGCTGTCGCAAATCGCCCACTCTTTGTCGTGGTGCTAAGGGGAAATGGCGTATGCTCGCAGACCACCAACCACCATGAAATCTGCTGCTGTCGTCAATTTTGCTCCTGAAAAAGGTTCCGTCGAAATCCGCGAAATCGAAAAGCCAAGCATCGGTCCTCAGGACGTGCTGCTGGAGGTCGCGAATGTGGGGGTGTGTGGGTCGGACCTGCACCAGTGGACCTCGGACCATTCCTGGCCGGTGAATTACCCTGTGGTGCTCGGTCATGAGTTTGGCGGGCATATCGTGGAGGTCGGCAAGGAGGTGGAAGGCTGGAAGGAAGGTGACCGCGTCGTGTCCGAGACGGCGGCCATCATTTCTCAAAACAATCCGATGACTCGGCGCGGGCTGTACAATCTGGACAATACCCGCAAGGGCTTCGGCTATGGCGTGGATGGTGCGATGACGAAGTACGTGCGTGTGCCCAGCCGCATCCTGCATCATGTGCCGGATGAGCTGCCCTTTGAGCAGGCCTGCCTGACGGAGCCAACCTGCGTGGCCTACAATGCGGTGGTGAAAAATGCCCGCATCGAGCCGGGTGACCGTGTGCTCGTGCTCGGTCCTGGCACCATCGGTATTCTTTGCGCTGCGATGGCTAAGCTCTGTGGCGCGCAGGTGGCGATTGTCGGTTTGCCGCAGGATGCGCACCGTCTGGAGCTCGCCCGCCAGCATTATGGCTGCGAGGTGATCATCGGCGATGCTAAGCCCTGTGCGCTGGAGCGGGATGGCCTGGGCTGCGATGGGATCATTGATGCTGCCGGCTCTAGTGCGACCCTAAAAATCGCGCTTGATCTGGTGCGCCCCGCAGGGTGGATCAGCAAGGTGGGCTGGGGGCCGCAGCCTCTCGGGTTTAACATCGACCCGCTGGTGCAAAAAAATGTGACGCTGCAAGGCAGCTTCAGCCACAACTGGCCGATCTGGGAGCGCGTGATCGCGCTGCTGAGCAGCGGTCAGTTTGATGTGAAGCCGATCATCGGCGGCGTGTGGCCCATCACGGACTGGCACGAGGCCTTTGAGAAGATGCACAAAGGCGAGGTGGTGAAGAGTGTGCTGCGTCCGGTCTGAGCCGCCCCATAGCTCACGCGGCCGACAAGCCACCGGCTAAGATCCAAGGCTTCAGCGCATCGTAGCGTGTGGCATCCAGAGGGATGGCACAGCCAAAGGGTGCCGCATTCACAGAGGCTAGATCCAGGCTGCCATCACGCACAGTCAGTGCCGTGAAGCCCGCCTCATGCCGCTCATAAAGACCCGAATGAAGCTGCCAAGCTTGGGCCTGCACGTCTTCGGGCCACATGCTGAGACCGCGGAAGTAATGATGGCCATTTCGTTCCACGTGTGGGATGCCCAGCAGGGCCATCATGGCAAGGTCTTGCAGTTGGCTCACGGGGCCGACATTCGCCAGATCCTCGCCACTGAGAATCAGCTGGCGTTTCAGCGAGGCTGCCCTCACGTGCAGCAGGGCGGCATTAGCCAGCCCTTTGACGATGCCTTTGCAGCTCTTGTGGCTGGTGCCGCTGTAGCCCATCTCCAGAGCGCGTGGCAGATCACCCAGAGCGCCGTCGGATTCATCGATGATCACCCCTGGTCCATCCTGCCAGTCGGCTAGGGACGCAGCCACTTCCTCACGCAGTGCATGGTCGCGGTGCAGCGGCTGCTCGATGAAGATAAGGCTGTCGAAAAGCTGCCTCAGTGCGGGTTCGGCGCGCAGTTCCTGGTCAAAGGCGCGGAAGCTAGCTAGGTCCGTAAACTGCTCATTCCCATCCAGTGTAGCGCGATAGCCTGCCGGGCAGTTGCGAGCCAGCACGGCGGCGATTTCTCGCAGGCGGGGCAGGTCGATGGCGAGATCGCCGCAGACCTTGATTTTGAAAAAACTCAGCCCATAGGCGCGGATACTATCCTCAAGCGTATCGGGCAGGCCATCCTGTAGACCTGGGGAATCAGCCGCAGTGAGTGGATCAGATAGGCCGATGGTGTGGCGCACGGCGATGCGGTCCAGTGGCAGCTCAGGCAGCACTTGGTGCACCGATAGGCCTGCTAGCTCAGGCCGCACGGCGCCCAGGTCGATGTCGAGAGCATCCGTGCGCAGCAGCTGGTGTAGCGGATGTCCGGCAGCTTGGCACAGAGCATCTAGGACCGCGCGTTCGATCAGACTCACGCCCAGGCTGGTCAGTAGGGCCGGCTGGCTACGCACGCGGCCCCAGGTGGCCTGCTCTTCATACAGCATCTGCCACCAAGCAAAGAATCCCGTGGGCTGGCGCGCGGCATTCAGGCCCACTCGCGCGGCGTTTTGGATCACCGCGATCATCTCCGCCAAATCCAACTCGACGGATGTGTCGGCATTTTTGGTAAACCACTTGGGCGCTAGTCCCTCACTGGCGATACCCGTCACCTCACGTCCCGCCACCTCTAGCTTCACGGTCAGCATCAGGTGTGGTAGGGCAGTCAGGCTAGCGATGCCGTATCGGAAGGGAAACCGCGTTCGCATGGGCAAGACGTGGAACTCGGTTTTCAGCAGGGAAAAGCGCATGAGACAAGGCATGACACTGGGTGGCGAGAGTGTCCAAAAAAACGGCTATCATGACTCGAAAAGAGCATGCGAAAAATCCTTTAATTTGAATTGAAACAAAAAGTGTTTTCGCCGATTCACACTACATGGAAAACCTAGCCGTGCGCAGCCCAGATCGCCTCTGTGAGGTGTCT
>JBIKYV010000156.1:0-8754 GCA_044355075.1 Prosthecobacter sp. | reverse complement strand
CGCGTGATCTTCAAAAAAAGATTGAGGTCGCCCAGCGCCTCGTGGAGAAGTCCGTGAATGTTATCCACCGCTTTGCGCGTGATCTTAGACCCGCCGTATTGGATGATCTTGGCCTTATTCCAGCCATGCGCTCTTATTTGAAGACTTTCACGGAGCAGACTGGTATTCGCACCACCTTCAGCGCTTTTGATGGTGTAGAAAAACTCGATGGGGTGAGTCGAACAGCACTTTACCGCATCGCTCAGGAGGCGATCACGAATGTCTCACGCCACGCAAAAGCAACCCTGGTGAAGGTTTCCATCCGCCTGCGCCGAAACCATGTCTGCATGGAGATCCATGACAACGGCAGTGGCTTCCAGGTAGAGGATGCTAACTCGATTCAGCACAGTAAACGCCTTGGTCTTCTTGGCATGCGTGAGCGAGCGGAGATGGTGGGAGGTGTGTTCTGCGTCGATTCCGCTCCTGGAAAGCCTACGACCGTACATGTCGAGATCCCTAGGGATCAAAAGCGGCGTCCATGAGCAAATGTCACCAAGTTAAGCAAAGCCAACCTGCTGATCTAACCATGAAAAACATCACCGTATTGATCGCTGAAGATCACGCTATTCTGCGTGCGGGGCTGCTTATGCTTTTGAAGCGTGAGGAGGACATCGAAGTTATTGGTCAGGCTGAGAATGGTCGTGAGGCGGTGAAGCTTGCTACACAGCTGCAACCCGATGTCATCATCATGGATATCGCCATGCCTCATCTGAATGGCATTGAGGCTACACGGCAGATCATTCATGCTCTCCCTGATGCCAGAATCATCATCCTCTCCGCCCACGCGGATGATGCCTATGTACAGGCCATTATGGAACTCGGGGCCTATGGTTATCTCATCAAGCAAATTGCTGCCAAAGCATTGCCTGAGGCCATTCGCCGCGTGCACCAGGGCAAAAAATGCCTCAGCCCGACTATCGCCGAACGTCGCAAGCAGCAGCGCCAGCGTCTGCATGACGTTGGCGATCTGCGTGGCACTAAAGTCACGCCTACTTTGACCTCGCGGGAGGTGGAGGTGCTTCAGCTTATTGCCGAAGGCCGGGCCAATAAGGAAAGTGCAGAAGAACTACACATCAGTGTCAAAACGGTCGAAAAACACCGCCAGAGCCTCATGGATAAGCTTAACCTGCATGACACGGCTAGCCTGACCCGTCATGCTATCGCCACTGGCATCATCGAGAGCAGTGTTCAGTCCACCATTTTGTGATGGATATGGCACAATCACCTGTGGCAGTCGGTTTGAGATAGAGCGAGCATCAGTCCTTGCTACGAAACACGTTCCCATGGCCACAATGGAAGGAGTTATCATGGCGTTTCAACGCCTCAAGATTCTCAAAAACGTTTTAACTCTATTCCTGAAGAGTTGTATTTGAAGCGTTTTTTGTTGGTAGGGTTTCACCCCATGGCAGTGCTTGTTCCGTTGTGATTGCATGTCACTCATGAAAAATCGCATTGGACTTTGGATCGATCACCGCCGCGCCGTGATTGTTTTTCCTTCTCAACGGAATGAGGAGACCGTTGTCATCCTCTCTCAAGCAGAGCGGCATCAGCGGCGTGCTGAAGGAGCTGTAACTATGCAGCCCTTTGAGGCTCAACTTGTGCAGGCCGATGACGTGCGGGAACGAAAATTCGAACAGCAGCTCAAAGCGTTCTATGATGAGGTGATTGATCTCGTGAATGAAGCCGATGCATTGTTCGTCTTTGGTCCAGGCGAAGCCAAAGGAGAGTTTGTGAAGCGTCTCGCTCATGAAAAGCCGACTCCGCGAACGGTGACTGTGAAGACTACAGACAAGCTCACCGACCGACAGATTGTCGCTGAGGTGCATGAGCATTTTAAGATCGATATGCCAATGATTGTGCTAAATTAAATGGGGTGATGACCCTATGGAGCTAATGATGGATAACTATCTATTGCATAAGATATGAACATTAAACTGACACACACAAGAAATAGCCTCCCGGAAAAAATCCGCATAGAGATCATTACTGTGCTCCAACAGCGATTGTCGGACTCGATTGACCTCATGATGCAGGCGAAACAAGCGCACTGGAATGTGAAGGGGCCGAATTTCATCGCTCTGCACGGCTTGTTCGATAAAGTCTTCACAGACAGTTCCAACTACGTGGATGGTATCGCTGAGCGCATTGTTCAGCTGGGTGGGGTGGCTGAAGGAACCCTTCGTGTTGCTGCTAAGCGATCCTGCATGCCAGAGTATTCACTCGATATTTCCAAGGCGAGCAAACACACGGCCGAATTGGCCCATGCGATTGCTTTCTTCAGTGAATTGGTGCGTAAGGGTGTCGAGCTCTGTGTTCAGCTGGGTGACGTGGATACCGCCGATGTTCTCACTGAGATCTCGCGTCATGCGGATGGTAATCTGTGGTTTGTCGAGGCCCATGAGCAAGTCGAACTTTAACACCGGACCGTAGATTCACCTCTGTCGTAATGTTTTGTTCACAGCTTTCGCAGTCCTCCGATTAGCTTTGTGCGTTGTCTCAAGTAGCTCGGGATTTGCCACGGCCTCGGTCATAATGCGTTTTGCGGGTAGGGTTTAGCTAACGTGGGTTTTGCCGACAACGAGCCAAGCCTGGGCTTTAGTTAATCATCTATAATCGCTCATGGTCCTGATTTCGACATATCTTCCGGAGCTAAATCATGTTGGCTATGAATCTCTTCAAGTTGCTAAAGAAGGTATTGCATTTCGAGCGGTTTTCACTGGCAGAAAACCCGCCAGAGCATCGTTCCGCGAATGTCAGTCAACATGTGGCATTAAAATGCGATCGCTATGGTCATTTGACCGATCTAGTGCAGCCGAGTCTGCATCTTGAATCGCCACTGCATCTAGAAAGCCTATCCCAAGAAAATTCATCGGAGCTTAGGCTACATAAGACATCCAACTCTGATCGCTATGGTCATGCAGTCATTCAGGCTCAGCCATCTTTGCGTCTTGAATTATCACCCCCTGTGGAAAGTCTGCCGAAAGACAATGAGCCCGATGCTAGGCAAGATGATGCGTTAAGCTGTGATCGCTATGGTCATGTGATTGCTGCAAAACGGATTTAGACAACTAATGTGGCCTATAATTCGGATTGGTTGGCCATTCAGAAGGCATTTGATTCACAGGTATCGTTCCTCTCGATACTGATGCTTGTTGAGCAAGAAATCACATGGAACCGAAGTGTCGCCAAGACTTCAAAGGTATGATTTTTAGGCAGGTTATGCCTAAATTTTAAGATGTATTGAGATGCCCTTATCTTCTCGCTTCTGCTAGGTTGCTTTCATTGATATTCCAATGACTCTTCTTCGGTGAAGAATCATCGTCTTTAGCGGACGCTCTTGCTCGTTCGCTCAAGGTCGTGCAAGAGTAATGAATGTCTATTCTTGTGAATGATCTCATTTCTCGTCTTGGGGCTGATCGCGTTTCGGTTCAGTCAGCCGACTTGGCTGCCCATAGTACGGACAAATGGTTTGCTTCGGCAACACCAGCGGTCGTCGTTCATGCAAAATCCACGGCTGATGTTGTGGAAACACTTCGCTTCGCCCAAGAACGGAAGATTCCTGTTACGCCTCAAGGTGCACGTGTCGGCTACGTGGGAGGATGTGTGCCCGTGCAGGGCGGCATTGCACTTTCGGTCTTTGGCATGAATCGCATCCTGGAAATCAACACGGCTGATGGAGTTGCTGTCGTGGAGCCTGGTGTGATCACTGGGGACTTGCAAAAGGCAGTTCGGGACAAGGGCTGGTTTTACCCGCCTGATCCGGCTTCGCTGAAAGAGTGCAGCATTGGTGGAAACATCTCAACCAATGCGGGTGGGCCTCGCTGCCTGAAGTATGGGGTGACTCGGCACTACGTGTTGGGGCTGGAGGCTGTGCTGGCTGGGGGGAGTGTGGTTAGGGCAGGGGGCCGTTGTCACAAAAATAAGACCGGTTTTGATCTCGTTGGACTCATGGTGGGTAGCGAGGGCATGCTGGGTGTGGTCACACAGGCGACGCTTCGGCTTATTCCCCACCCGCCGACGCGGGCTATGCTTTCGGCTGGCTTTCGCAGCTTTGCCGAAGCGGCCCATGCGGTTCAGCGTATTCTAAATTCTGGATTTTTACCCAGTGCTCTGGAGATTGCCGACAAGTTCACTTTGCGTGCTGCGCGCGAGTATTTGGGGGAAAGTGTCACGCCGCGTGGAGATGCTCACTTACTCGTGGAAATTGACGGGCATGAGCCTTCGGTGAGGGGTGAGTTGACTGTGTTGGCGCGCTTGGTTCGCGACCTGGGATGCTTGGATCTGGAAGAGGCCATGGGTGAGGAAGCTTGCGAACGCTTCTGGAAATTGCGCCGTGAGTTCAGCTATAGCCTTCGTAACACGGGTCTGATCAAGTTAAACGAAGATATCGTCGTGCCGCGCGGGCGTCTTGTGGAGTTGGTCGATTTCGCGGAGCGATTGCAGACGGAGCATGGTTTTCCCGTCGCGTGTTTCGGTCATGCCGGCGACGGCAACATCCATGTGAACATCATGGTTCCGACGATGGATGATCCTCCGGTGCGTGAACGCGCGGAGATAGCTCTGGATCAGTTATTCCGTCAGATCATCGCGTGGGGTGGAGCTATCACGGGTGAGCACGGTGTTGGTCTCGCGAAAAAAAGATGGTGGCGTGAGGCCGTGGGAGACACGGCGCATGATGCGCATCTTCGTGTCAAAGCAGCCCTCGATCCAGATGGGATTTTGAATCCGGGTAAGTTCCTCGGTTAGGTGAAAGCGATGCTCAAAAAAATCGATTAATCTAGTCTCGGCGTAGCCTCGCTGAAGCTCATCGAAACACTTGTTTCAGTACCGCTTTTTCTTCGGGGCTTAGGCTGTCGCGCCAGACCTGATCACCGCCTCGGCCAAGGCTTTTAGCCCTGCCGGCGGCTTGCGGTTTAGTCGAAGTTTGATCGTGCTCATGTGCACCCTTCTGCATGCCTAGTAGTGTGCCCGGTTGAGCCTTGGTAAAATCATGATCTGTTAGCCCTTCGTTTTTTTCTGTACCGAATTCGTTGGTTTCTTCTGACAAGGTCAGGGCTGCACTGCCTGGTCCTCGGTCAGCTTCTTCTCCGTCAGCACTTGGTTTGTTGGGGGCAGTGGGCATCTGACTTCCTGTCTTTTTGTCCTCAGCCAGAGTGTTATCTTCGTTATTGCTCGCAAAGCCATTTTTGATCGAGTCACAGACTCCGGCTTTCGCCTTCATGGATTCCTGCATTTGCTTGAGTTGTTCTTTGGATAGGCCCTTGAGGTCCTGAGGATTGAGTCGCGAAAGCTGATCCAGAAGCTCGGCATCAGGCTTCATAGCTCCCGCGTGCATTTGCTTGATGGCTTCAGTGAGTTCCTTTTGCATCTGCTCGCGACCAGCTTCGCTCAGCCTGTTCTCATATTGGGTTAGGGCATCGAGACTACGGCTAGCATCGCTAAGCTGCTGGCCTAGACGTTGAATATCACGCTTCAATTGCTCTCTCAGTTCATCAGACGCATTGAGGCTTGGGTGACTGAACCATTCATCTTTCGGACGTTCGGTTAAGGCTTGGAGCTTTTTTTTCCGAGCTTCTAGCGATTCGCCATCAGCCACCTTCTCCTCTTCTAGCTTGTCCAGCCATTCCTGCATCTGGGGCCAGGCCTGTGGTTTGGCTGTATGCATGGTTGATGCTTCTGCAGAGCCTAGGGGCACAAGGCGCGCGCCGAGTAGACAGATGATGAAAAAAACTGGTGGGATCATCATGCGGTGCCATTGCCAGTGCAGGCCATCTTTGACCTTCGAGGGTGGGCAAGGCCATGCGGCTTTGCCATATCTAGCCGCGGTGAGTGCACTATTCAGCCCTAATTCTAATTCCAATCGAACCAAGGCTCCATCACGATTGATGCGATGCCTCCTGTTGATAGCGAGAGTGGCGATCAAAATCAGTAGCAAACCTCCGACAGTGGCCCATGCCAAAGACATGAAGCTAGGTTCGTAACCAAAGTAGCGCCAGAAAATGACTCCGACAAAGCCCAGAATACCGAAAACCATCAGACCTGTGCTGGCAGATTGTGCGACCCATGCAGCATTCACCTTTAGCACAGTCCGCTGGGCTATTTTTTGCCAGTCTCGTTCATGGTTTCTGAGCTGATTCATCGCAGCGATATAGCCTGATTCGTTCGATTTAGCCAGGAAATCCAGAGTCACGTACCTGGGATGGACTGATAGAAAGTCCATCGCATGGGAGTAAATTGGTCAGACCATCAGATCATCATGTTTTTGGATGCCATTGCCCGCCCGCCTTCTCTTGTCGAGAAGGTCTGCCAGTCTCTTTCGGAGATGGCTCGTCGTGATTTGCATGATGATGATGGCTGGCTGCCGACAGAGCGTCAGCTTTCCTCTCAGTTGGGCGTCAGTCGTAGTGTCGTGCGAGAGGCAACCAAACGGTTGGAATTGCAAGGATTGTTGGAGATTCGCCAGGGCAGTGGCATGAAAGTGGTGGATAAACTGCACAAGCCTCTGAACGGTTCGTTGAGTCTTTTAGTGCCTGATGAAACGCAGCGAATTGCCCAGCTGACGGAGGTGCGCTTTGCTCTCGAGCCTGAGAATGCGCGTCTGGCTGCTGAGCGTGCCAAAAGCGCAGATCTGCACGCTTTGTCTGCCTGCCATGAGCGATTGGTGGCGTCTTCGAGCTTTGAGGAGCAGGTTGCTGCCGATGGTGATTTCCACCGACTCATTGCCGAGGCTTCCGGGAACAAGATTTCAGCGCTCTTAATCACTTCGCTGTCAGATTTGCTAACTGCCAGCCTTAAGCATGGCTACAGCCGGGTCACGAAGGATCTTGCTGTGGCCGACCATGCTAAGGTGTTGAAAGCTATCCTAAATCATCAAGGAGCTGCTGCCGCTCGTGCGATGCGCTCGCATCTAGAGCATGCTCGTGGGGATCTCGCCTTATGAATGTATCACTCGATTTTACTCGTCGTGACTTTTTGAGTCACATGACCACAGGTCTGACTGGTGTGGCTTTGTCGCGTCTATGGGCTGCAGAACATCGCCCTGAGCCTCACTTCAACCCCAAGGCTCGGCAAGTGCTACAAATTTTCTGCCCAGGTGGTGCTTCTCATGTGGACCTTTGGGATCACAAACCTCTGCTGGAAAAGTATCATGGAACCCCATTGCCAGGTGCTCCTGAGGTCAGCTTTCAAGGAAAAAACGGCAATCTGATGAAGTCGCCCTGGGCCTTTCAGGCTGCGGGTCAGAGTGGAAAGAAGATCTCGTCGCTACTGCCCCGCATGGCGCGTCACGTGGACGATATGGCATTCATCCATAGCATGACCAGCCGAACGAATACGCATGGGCCTGGCTGCATTGCCATGAACTCCTGTTTTACTCGCGAGGGCTTTCCCTCAGCGGGTTCCTGGGTCAGTTACGCCTTGGGTTCGCTGAATGATAATTTACCGACTTACGTAGCGATACAAGATCTGCGTGGGGAGCCACCAAATGGCAAAGCCAATTGGTCGAATGGATTTTTGCCTGCCCAGCATCAAGCCGTGTCGATGTCTTCTCAGCAAGCTTTGCGGAATCTGGTGCGTCCTCAAGGCATCGCGGAGCGAGAGGAAAAGGCCACACGTGATTTTCTCCAGCACATCAATCGCCAACATGCCCTATCTCACCCTGGCGATAGTGAACTCGTGGCACGCATGGCTGCTTATGAAATGGCAGCGAAGATGCAACTGACAGCTCCCCAAGTCAGTGATCTTACCAAAGAGCCACAGCACATACAAGATCTCTACGGAACCCAGGATTCCAATCCCCTGAAAGCTGCTTACGCGCGAAATTGCTTGCTGGCTAGGCGCTTCCTGGAGCAGGGGGTGCGCTATGTTAGTCTCTATTGCGCTTCACGGGCCAGCGCTGTAGATGGTTTATTGAATTGGGATGCCCACAAGACACTAAAGGCAGATTACGAAAGACATGGTCCCATCTTTGACCAGCCTACAGCGGCGCTGCTGACGGATTTGAAGCAGCGTGGAATGTTAAATGATGTGCTGGTCATCTGGTGCACTGAATTTGGTCGGATGCCAACGCACCAAGAGGGAACCAGTGGACGTGACCACAACCCCGACGCCTTTACCACCTGGATGATGGGTGCTGGAGTTAAAGGTGGTGTCAGTCACGGTGAGACGGATGATTTTGGGCGCCGTGCTGCTATCGATATCACGACTGTCTATGACTTTTATGCCACTGTGCTGCACCTGCTTGGTCTAGATCACGAAAAGCTCACTTACTACCATAATGGGGCTAAGCGACGCCTGACGGATGTTCATGGCCATGTGTTGAATTCCATCCTTGCCTGAATCATGAAGCTTCTTTTTTTATTCATCGCTGGGATGCTAGTTCACACGGCATCGGCCAGCCCTAATGGCCTGCTTTTCTTTGAGCAAAAGGTGCGTCCTGTGCTTATCGAGCATTGTTATTCTTGTCACAGCGCACAGGCTAAGAAGCTCAAGGGTAACCTTTACCTCGACTCCAAGGCTGGTTGGCAGAAGGGGGGAGATAGTGGTGAGCCTGCGATCATTCCAGGCAAGCCGGAGGAGAGTCTGCTCATCCGCACCATTCAACATCTCGAAGAGGATCTAGAGATGCCACCCAAGAAGCCTAAGCTTGGCGATGCGATCATTGCTGATCTGGTGACCTGGGTGAGGCTAGGGGCACCCGATCCGCGAGAAGGGGTA
>JBIKYV010000154.1:0-8849 GCA_044355075.1 Prosthecobacter sp. | reverse complement strand
TTTGCTCCAGATGCACACCGGAGCCATCGCCGAGGCACGGCCCTCGCTCGGTTCCTGGGTCAGCTACGGCCTCGGCACCGAAAACCAGAACCTGCCCGCCTTTCTCACCATCCATCCTGGCATCGACACGCGGAACTACAGCGCCTCCTTCCTGCCCGCTGCGCATCAGGGCACGCCCGTGACGCTGCCCGCGAAGGTGAGCGATCCCGCCATCGCCTTCCTCACTGATCCAGCGACCGATGACGCCTCCCAGCGGCGGCGCTTTGATTTCATCCAGCGCATGAATCGCCGACTGCTGGCGCAGCATGACACGGATGCCCGCATGGAGGGCATGATCCACAGCCTGGAGACCGCCTTTCGCATGCAGACGGCCACGCCGGATCTGGTCGATCTCTCGAAGGAAACCGAGGCCACGAAAAAGCTCTACGGCATCGGCGAAAAGACGACCGACAAAAACGGCCGCGCCTGTCTGCTCGCCCGTCGTCTCAGCGAGGCTGGGGTGCGCTTTGTGCAGGTCACCATGGATGGCTGGGATCACCACGGCGACATCCGCGGCGCTCTGCCAAAGAGCTGCGCCGCCAGCGACCTCCCATGCGCTGGTTTGATCCGCGATTTGAAATCACGCGGCCTGTTGGAGGACACACTCGTGGTTTGGAGCGGCGAGTTTGGCCGCACCCCCTGGAGCCAGGACCTCAGCCGCACCGCGCCCATCGAAAAACATGGCCGCGAGCATCAGCCCGAGAGCTTCTGTGCCTGGATGGCTGGCGGCGGTGTGAAAGGCGGCCTCATGCACGGCGAGACGGATGAGTTCGGCTTCCGCCCCGTCTCCGGCAAGGTCCACCTGCACGATCTCCACGCCACCATCCTGCACCTGCTCGGCCTCGATCACGAACGCCTCACCTGGCGCCACCTCGGCCGCGATTTCCGCCTCACCGATGTCTATGGCGAGGTGGTGCGGGAGATCCTGGCGTGAGCAGCTTGCCACAACGCACGACAAACGATGGCGAAGAATCCTTCGCCCGTTCCTGCCACGCCCATGACTCCAAGACACCGCCAATCCATGCGCTTCACGCCTTTCAAAACCGCTTGGCAGGCTGTCTGCCGAGGCGCTGGCAGGAACTCTGGGAAGCGATGGGTTAGATCAACGTCCACGCAGGCTCGCGGGCGTGGCATCAGTAGAAAACTTGTCGGCACTTGCGTCATTCATCTTGTCATGGGCGACGCCGGACGACTCACCACCGATGAAAGGTGCCAATCTCCACCTTGCCTCCGCCTTTCGGGTGCCATACACTCCAACCATGAAGACTCTGAGCATCCCATACCCCGAATCGCTTCTCGGTTCCCTACACGTTTCCGAAGGCGAGTTTGCGCGCGAAGCACGCATGGCGATGGCGGTGAAGCTCTTTGACACAGGCAGACTCAGTTCCGGCCAAGCCGCCGATCTCGCCGACATGCCCCGAGTGCATTTCCTTTATGAACTCGGTCGTTGGGGCGTCTCCGCCTTGCAGACGAGTGAGGACGAGTTGGAGAGTGACCTGAACGTCGCCCGCACCCTGCATGACCGTCATCAACACTAGCCCCGCGATTCATCTCCACGCGTTTTGCCTGGAGGGCTGGGTTCGCTGGCAGGATTGATTGGGGAAGTCATCGTCCCCTGGGAAGTCGGCCAGGAACTCGCCGCCGGTCATGCCAAAGATGCGACATGGCAGGAAATCCAATCTCTTCCAGGTATCCACCATCGCTCCCATCGTGTGGCCGTCCATCCCCTGCTTTCAGCGCAGATCGACATGGGCGAGGCTGCGGTCATCCAGACCGCGTTGGATGAAGCGCACGATGCCGTCATCCTCGACGACCTCAAAGCTCGGCGGATCGCCCAAACCCTCGGCCTCCAAGTGACAGGCACGCTTGGAATCCTGCTTCAAGCCAAACAATCGGGCCTGCTACCATCCGTGAGTGCAGCCATCGCCGCTCTGGAGAAACGCGGCATGTGGATCGCCCCAGCCTTGGCTGCTAAGGCAGTTCACCTCGCGGGTGAGTGATCATAGGTTCCGTTCACAAATGAAGCGCTTGCAGGAACTCCGGGAAGCGATGGGTGTTGATCCACGACCGGGAATCCATCGGCAGGATCAAAGGTGGCTTCATCTGCACAATGATGGGGGAATACGCGGCACCAACAAGCATGCCAACGGAGAGTTCAGAGTCCGTGTCCTTCACCCCGTGCAGCAGCATGTTCATGCGGGCCAGGTTGTAGGTGGTGATGTTCTTTTCCTGGCCGTAGATCTTGCCTATGCATTGCGGCTTGGCACGCCGCTTTGGGAAATGTCAGATGAGCAGACGGTAGTCATATGGAGCCGAACCGAACCCGCTGAGGTAAGACCCGACTTTAGCAATCGCGCTCGCGGAATCCAGTGTCGCAGGGAGCCGTGAATAGTAGTCGAAGGTGTTCCAATTCATCTTCGAGAGGCCGAGAATCTCTGTAGCGACTTGTGTGATGTCGGATTGCCCACGGTAGCGCCGGATCAGTAATGGCGTTGGTATCCGCCGCTTCCCTTGGTAATATTTCCAACCCGGATTCATCGCGCTCGGAGTGACGCCGTGAACCCAGAGCAAGGCAGAGGTCTTGTCCAAAATAACGACTGCGCCACGAGGGATGGGAAACTTGTCAATTTCCGGTTTTCCGTTGGTCATTTTCGATGCCAGGTATCGAAGCGATTCCTCAATCGTTACTTCGATCAACTCGACATTTGGCACGCCTTCCAGGCCTTGAAGTAGTCCACGTTGCTCGTCCTTGGTGAATGGCGTCCGCTTATGGACTACCACTCGCGTTGGAAGGCGCATCTTGGCATCGAAGAACAACTGCCGAATCGTCTCCCCAGTCCTTCGCGCATCGTCCACAGACATGAACGGATTTCTTCCCCGAATAATAGGGGCTTCGATCCGGCCCAGCCGAAACTGAAGCCCTTCGCCGCGTGCGTTGTAGAGGTGGCTACATCCGAGCAGGACGTGCCTCCCACGAACCGCACCTGAGTCGATGCTATACCCAATTCCAACGAACGCGGTTTCGTCATCGAGGCAGTCGAGGCGCCACGGAGTCCGCAAAGCCTTGGCGTAGAGTGCGAGTGACAGCCACCACCGGACTCGGCACGGCTGTGGGGTGATCGTGGTTTTCTCGCGTATGAACTGTGTGCTCTGTCCATGCCTTGCCGCATACGCCTTGAGAAAGTGGTGAAGATCGAAGTGCTCGGTGTCTGTTTCGATCTTCTCGTATTCGGCCCACCGAAACGGGACGAAAATTGCAGCGATTGCTCCAGGGCGGATGCTGCGAATCACGTCGAGGGCTTTACAAATGCGGTGCGCGAGGTGCTTGGCACTCGTCAAAGGATCCCCTGCCACCGCATCATCGAGGTCTATCCACCCACTTTCTCCCCGATTAGGATAAGTCAAAGGAAGGCCGAACGCTGCTGAGAAACCTGGAAAATCCTGGAGGTAGTCCCGCTCCGGTTTGGTCGGGACTGACCGTTCTTGAAACTGATTTAGGAACCGCTTGAGCTTGGCGGCGTCCTGCGCCGGACAAATCGCAGCCATCTCCACAGAAGTGGATAGCCCCGACGTGGTAAGTTGAAAGTCCCACGGTTTGTTTTCCACAAGCCCCTTAAGCGGATTGGGATTATGGACTTCGATTTTGCCATTGGATGAGCTGAACAGAAGATCGGCATCTGAAACGACCAATCCTTGCTGCCGGGCATGCCGTTGCATTTCTCGCGGTAGCGCTGCACGCTGCTTTTGAAACAGGCCCGCGTAAATTGGAGCGCGGCCAATTCGAAAGACGCCACCGCCCTTAGCTGGCGCATCGAAGCCACTCATCTGGTGGGTCCAATACTTGAGATCGGAGTCAAATACGTCGTTGTGCTGATAGCCATAGACCGCATTTCGAATCACTTTGCTGGAGTCGATGCCAGCCAGGGTGCCGTCAGGCAGCGTTACGACGACCTCAGGCATGAGCGCCACATGTGGTTTCCCACTGATGGATTCTAGGCGGAATGACACTGCCCGATGCACCCGATACTTTACGCTATCCAATGTGTGGTCCCGGTAATGTGCCGACTCCCACAGCCGACGGCTCCCATCAGTCATCGCACCAAGCCGGGTCGCCATGCTTTGCACGAGCGCTCGACGGAAAAGGGATCGAATGCGTCCGTCGTTTGCCAAATCATCTTCGGAGATCGCCGCCGCGATGGGGCTGCTGCGGAGGGCGGCCCCAAACGCCTTCTGAATTTCAGCACTGTCCGCAAAAGCCAGTGCCCCGTCGTCCATAGACACAAGTGCGCCATTCTCCGGCGGCAGTCTATCGTCCAGCCAATGTCGGCGATTATCCCCCGGTGGTATTTCCAATTCAAGTTTCAGTGCGTGTGCGGGGAAAGTGAGTGGATAGGCGTTGCTTTTGACCAGAGCGGTTGCGGGATTTTCGGGCACTGTGAACGCTGCCGGAATGCCCACTGGCTCCGCTGCCGCGTCGAGCAATTCCTTTGCATTGGTCAGCAGTTCGCCCTCAAGCTGGCGCAGGGCGAGCCTTGAAATCAGGTCATCGAAACCCTCCGTCGCGATGTAAAATGCATCCTTGCCCGCAGCGCGAGCCGTCGCGATCAAATCTCCCACCGCTGCTGGAGCATCGCTGCCAAATCCACACCAAAACAAGCGGCAAGGACTTGTGCCTGCATATGCCTCCCGCAAGACTTCCATAATCGAGTTGTCGCGACCGCTGTAGCCGATGACAACGAGATCGTAGTCTCGCAGTTCATGCACCAATTCTGAGCGAAGTGTCGCTTCCTGTTGCTGAAGCTCCACGACGGTATTCTTCAAGTTGTCGTAACGATAATCACCGTGCATCGAAATCGTCCTCAACTCCCCTTCGGCTTGGGGACGCTCTGCCCGGTGGGGCGTGTCGATGCCGATTTCGATGCAAATATGGTTTGCCGCTGCGCTGGCTCTGGGAACCATCCCGTCGAAGTTGGTCGTCCAAACGCTGCGCACCAGACCGGCCTTCGCAAGTAGCGGCAGCAGACGATAGCCGGTGTGGGGCTTGGCCTTTGCAACGTAGGATTGAAAGAAAACGCGGCGGTCTTGACCAGTCGGATAGCATTCCTTTGCGTAAAAGGAATATTCGTCAGGATGTCCATCAGCGGGATACTTGCCCCGCTGATCGAGCCAGCGCTGAATTCGTTGTCGGGTTCCAGGCAGCGATAGTTCCCCAACAGACTCCCGAAGGGTTGGATTATTCGTGACGAAAATGTCCTGCTTCCACTCCCAGATGCACCGCTGAGCGGACGGCATCCCTGACGAAATCGAAGCCCCAGCACCGAGCAACAAGCAAACAGGTCGCCCGCGATTCACAGCGAGAGAGCGGACAAGAGCATCGACGGAAAGGTGGAAGTCTGCGGTCATTTGAATTTGTGTGCAGACGTTATTCTCTCGGCATCACATCAGGATACGGCCCGAGAAACCGTTCGCCGTTGAAGTGGATCATGTGGTCGGGGTCTTCGGCGATCCAGACTTCGGATTCCCACGCGATGTGGGAGACGAAGCTCTGCATGGCTTTGCGCGTCTCGAAAGCGGTGACGAAGACGAGGCCCGCTTTGCAGCCTGCAAAGAGGTCTTTGAGTTCTTTGCGGCGCTTGCCATCCACAGGTCCGGCGCTGGTGACGGCTTCGATAAGCAGGAGCCAATTGCGCTTGGTATCGTGAACGATGACATCGGGAATCTTGGCTGCTGAATCCAGGGTAACCCCTAGCGCGGTCAAACCTGCGGTCTCTAAGTGGACGAACTTGTTTTCAGTATCGCCGATGTAGAGCACGACACCTCCGGGAGCAAATGCTGGGCAGAAGTGTTCGATGATGGACTTGATGAGTGGATTCTGGCCGCCAGGAGAAAGCGCGACTTGCGACCCATCAGGCAATGTCACAGGCACGCGGGCTAGATCGCGCTTCCGGGCTATCTCATGTTTGAGGCTTTCGCGGCTGGTGAGGTATTCCTTCAAAGCGGGCAACCAATCGAGAGTGCCAACCTTGCGGAGCAGTGCGAGGGCAGTCGGTTCGATCTGATAGACTGTCTTGCCGCTGTTGGTCGGACGATTAGGATCGTCAGGATTGCGGAGCAAAAGACCTTCTTCGACAAAGAACTTCACCGCATCGTCGCGGATGGTTTCGCGTGTGTTGGGCGCGTAGCGGTTGCCGTAGGCGGTCGCGATGAAGTCGATGATGGGCGTGATGCCACGCAACGGAGCCTGCGCGTCGGCCCATGAGGCATCTGGCTGAAGGTCGAGCAGTGCAAGCAACGTGTAGGCGGCGGTTTCATTCCGTTGCTTCGGGCCGAACTGCAAAGCCGTGAGTGCTTCGATGGTTTCTGCGAGCCGCTTTTTCCGGGCGGTGGCTTTGCGGCTAGGTTTATCGGCAGGCATGAAGATGTTTGGTGACGAGTTGATCGATTTCGTCCTGCGAGAGGTCGAGGGCAGCCATTTCGCGGCCCATTGCATTGAGCGTGTTTCGATCTGGATAGCTCAAGGTGCGAAGGTCCGTGGCATTCACCTGAGTATGACCGCTGAAGCGGCGGAAATACTGATCAACGACCGTCGAGTTGAGAAAAGCAAACAGCCCTGCTGCTAGATGGCGCTCCAATCCACGACCGCTCGCATGGAAGTAGTTCAAATGATTTTCAAAGCCTACCCACTCTGTTTTCACCTGCTCTGGGTCGAACATACAAGCGACAAGGCGGCGACGTTCCTCTTTGGAAGTGAAGCGCTTCGTTAGCAGATACATCCCAGACGGGACCAACCACTGCCGAGTCTCAGCATTGTCCATGATGGCATTAGGTTTACGGGCTTCAAGCTTGGGCCAATGGACGGTGCCACCGTTGAAATGACAAGGATAGAGGAGTGGCACGGTGCCGGACTCGGGTTCTTTGCGCAGTGCTTCTTTGAGCCGGAAATCCACCACACGGCCAGTGGAGACGGTCAGCCCCAAAGCGGCGAGCGACGTGGTTAGGCCATCCATGGTTTCTTTCGCAGCGCCGTGACTGGAGCATGACGGGATGTGAATAAATTTCTCCGAGTCGTTAGGGTGGACGATCTCGGCGAACGGAAAGACAGTCTCCGAGACCTCGCCACCAGCCTCGCCGCTGCTGCTGGAGATGATCAGTTCGCTTGGCTGATTCCGCCCTTTGACCGCATGGAAGATGATGTTCTCCTGCAATACGCTGTCTTCGCGAAAGGCAGCTTGGCGTGAATCGAAGACGTGGAGTCGGCGTAGTTCCAATTGGCTCAAGAAGTCTTCACGGAATGGGCGGAAGTATGGCCCATTGCAGAAACTCCGAGGCGTGATGCCGACGAGCTGCCCACCAGGAACCAGCAATCGCTGAATGATGGCAATGAAACCGGTGTAGAGATTGCTCGTCTCGACGCCGATGGAGCGGAGAAAGCGCCTCTCGGCTGAATCGGTGCTGATTTTCCGATACGGTGGATTCGCAATGGCTGCATCGAAAGCCGGTGGCAGCGTGCCAAACAGATCACCCGCCAACTTCGCGGACATCTCCGCGATGAAATCGGTGGACTGAATGGTGAACGTAAAAGCGATTCCCGATGCTCTGCACTTGCTCTGGCATTCGCGCATCGTCGTCTGGAGTGCATCTAGGATGTTTGGATCGACTTCGTAGAGCGTGGATTGAATCTCACGGACGCTTTCGCCCTTTTCGCAAACCATCCTCACGAAGGCGGCAGTGAGAGCACCAGCCCCAGCGCCCGCATCAAGCAAGCGAACGACACTAGGAAGCGGCCCGAACATGGAAGCCATGAAGTCCGCCGTCGGGGATGCCGTGAGGAACTGTCCAAGTTCCTCTTGTCGAGATCTTCCGTTGGTTGCGCTGGCAGTCATAAATGGGTGGCTTGAGTGTAACGTGAAGCACTTCTTCCCCGCTGTCACAATTTTTACCTTCGTAAGTTATCTTCCCGCGAAAAAAACCATTGCCAAAGCGAGGGCATTTCCGGCAAACTCTGGACCCATGCCGCAACCGTTGTCATACGACTCTGGGTTGGCGTGGGATGACCTCACGCCGGGGATCGTTTGGGATGGTTTCGTCACACCAACCCAACCGAAACGACCTATGGCCTCAGACAATCGCATCTCACTGGACATCACGGCGGCTCAGAAGACTGCCATCGTTGACGCCGTCATGGCGCTCAAAGCCGCCCTCAACGGCATCACCATCAATCTCACCAAGGAAGAGCGTCAGGCGCTGCCGAAGATCGGCGACAAGACGCTGGCCTTTGATGAGAAGTGCCAGGCCTACATGGCCGCCCGCCCGGAACTGGTGCCGGGCTTCATCGACATGGCGGAACTGGCGAAGGACCGCAAAGCCATCGCCGACCTGCTGCCCTGCCTGCGCGAGATCGCCCCGATCTGCGAAGGCATCGAGGACACGATCACGCTGGCCTACTCCGACATCTATGTGGCGGACCTGGCCTTCCACGCGAACGTGAAACAGGCCGCCAAACGCGGTGTGCCCGGCACGGACACCATCTACGACGACCTGAAAGCCCGCTTCCCCGGTCGCCCGAAAGCCGAGCCACCCGCGCCGCCGACGCCCTAAAACCGCCCGAAATCCTGAAAAACCATAAGATTTGAGGGTTTTCAGGGCCAAAAGCACCCCGCCGGGACTTTCTTTCTCCCAGCGGGGGAGCTTTTGGGAGGTTGGAGGGTGCCATTGGGAGTTCGGAACTCCGCGTTGCTTGCCTGAGGCCTGCAAAAGGTGCCTGCGAGTGAGAAAAAGCTGCCTCTGACCAAGCAAAGGTTCCGCCTAGC